>JAEZGD010000778.1 GCA_023417165.1 Planctomycetota bacterium | reverse complement strand
CCAATCGCTCGAGCTTTTCGTTCTCGATTTGGTAGCAATACACTTGGACTTTTCCGTCGTCGCGAGTGACGACGTGAGCATTGGTCAGAATCAACCCCGATTCACCAACACACACGCCCGAGCCCGAGCCGGCTGTCGTGCGGATCAGCACCACGCTGGGCGCCACACTGGCAAACAACTCCTCAGTTGTCAGCTTCGGCTTGGTCTTGCCAACGGCCACTTCCAGCGCAGGCAATTTGTAGTTCACATGAGCGGCGCTGCTCGTCAACGGCGTCGAGCGCTGGAGCAAAGGGCGCGCTTCATTAGCAAGGTCGGCCGCTTTAAAAAAGGCTTCTGCTTCATCGACCACGTTGCTGCTGCGATCCAGACCGATGAGATGGGCCATGCAGTAGGCCGCCGCCTGCGGCTTGTCGCTCTTCTTTTGCACCTCCGCCAATTGACGCAAGGCCGCAAAGGTCAGACTTGTCCGCGCTTGATCGCTATGAACGGTCGCCAAGAGCGCGCCTTCCGCTGCTTCAACTTGCCCGGCAGTGTGATAGGTCGCGCCCAGCAGAAAGTCGATGCCAGGGTGCGTGGGATGATCGGCCTTCAACTTCTTGAGTTGATAAAGACGTATCCCTGCCTTGTCGCGATCGATCGGGCTTGCCAGTTCGCTCAGTTGGGCGCGAAGTGCGTCATCCTTTTGATAGGCAGGATATTCGAGCCATTCGATCGGGCGATCCTTGCGCAGGCTAACGATCGCCGCGTTGATGGCTTCGAGCGTGGAGGCCTTCTCATTCTTGATGGCAAACGTGGCGTACTCCGCGATCGGTTGCGACCCCAGAGGATTGGTCCCAGCCTTCTTCGGCTCTGCCGATGTCACCTTCAGCTTTTGGGCGAACTCCTTGCGCCACGTGGCGATCGTCGTTTCTTCGCTCGCAGAAAGCGTGTTCCCATAAGCACGCAAGCCCGTTTTACCGGCAACGTACAGCCACTTGCCGTCGGGACTCCAGAGTGCGGCCGAGCCGAACGGCCCCTTGATATTGGCCACCGCACTTCGGCCGGTCAGATCATAAACCTTCGTATCGTCGGAACGCGCCGCAGCCACTTGACCGGTTGCCGGATGAATCGCAATGGCTTGCGGATAAGCCTCGGTGTCGAAATAGCCTTGGATATGCGACAGATCAGCAGCGGCGAAGACCGCCACACCATAGCCTTGGCCCAAGGCCTTGTCGCTGTTAGGCCGCCACCCTCCGCCACCTACAATGCTCACCCATCGCCCGTCCGGCGAGACATTCAGCGAGCGTCCATTCGAAGCGGCGTTCATGCGCACCTCGGCCAGCACCGGCCTTTTTTCCGCAATGACGAACTTCAGCAGCGACGTCTGCAACCAATCCGTTTGAGTGCGCCGCAACATCGCCGGACGACCATTGATAATGATGAATCCGACCGCAGCGCGATCATCGGCATTCTTGGCGGCAAAGCAAAAGCGTTGCTCGGGATCGGCCGCGACCAGGTCAGCGAAGAAGTCGGTCGCATGCGTCTTGCCGCTATCAAGGTCCAGCGTCGTGAGCATGCGGTTGACCGGAAACAGGGCCACGCCCTTGGTCGGCATGACAGCCAGCGAGCTCGGCGGATTGGGAAGCTTCCATTCTTGGAGGCTCTTGCCGGTGGTCAGTTCGACATGCACCAGGCCAAGATTGCCGACGCTGAGATAGAGTTGTCCACCGCTCATCGTCGCGGCTGCGATGTTGCCGGGCGCTTCCACGCTCTTGATCGAGTCTGGCTGACGACAGTCGATCAAATAATACCGAGGCTCGCCGCGCACAATGGCGACAACCCGATTGCCGTCTTCGTCAGGCAACAGTTGAGTCACCGTTCCTTGGATGGCGGCCAATTCCTGGGCCTCGCCCAGCTTCGTCTCTTGCTTGCGCTCTGCAGGACGCGTTACTTTGTCGCCGAAGTATAGGATCTGCGCGACTTCGTCTTCGCTGGCGCGCGACAAGAATTCGCTGACCATCTTCAGCTCGACGCGCTGCGGGTTTGAAAGGTAGCCATTGAGTGCGCACAATCCAGCAGCCAGATACTTGTCGCGCTCGCGATGGCTGATCGCCATGTTGCGATAGGCTTTCCACTGCAACTTGTGCTTGTCCAGCGGATCGAGAAGAACTGCTTTCGAGAACCAGCGCGCGGCCTTGTCGACTTCTTTGATCTGGGCCTGCGCGATACCTGCGTTCACGCAGGCGTCGATGGTGATGTTGCTGATCTCCGTTCGCTCGGCAACCGCCAACAACTTTTCTGTGACGGCCATGCCTTCGTCTAAATTGCCTTGGTCGATGTGAGCCAGGACAATCCAGTAATAGGCGAGTTGAAGGTCAGGGTCGGCCTCGATGGCGCGCTGCAGCGGCGCGAGCGCCTGGGCCGGCTTTTGGTTCTGAACGAGGTCGATTCCCTCTTGGAGCGCCTCCGCCGCGGCGGCCGATCGGGTTCCAAATTGCTGCCGCAGGTCCTGGGCGTTAGCGGAATGAATCCAGAACGCGAGAATCATTCCTAACGCAAGACAAATGCACCAACGCATGCGTCACCTGAGTAAAGTAGTCTGTCGCTGCCTGCGGAACCCCTCTCGCGCATGGCGTAGGATGCACTTTACTACCCCAAATGGGGTACAACAAGTCGCGGTGACTTCCTCCGCTAGCTGCTGAAGCGTATGGTCAGCAGCACTCTCGGACGACGCTACACATCCAGGTTCTTCACCTCCAGCGCGTGCTTCTCGATGAACTCGCGACGGGGTTCGACGTGATCGCCCATGAGGCCGCGGAACATCTCGTCGGCGGCGCCGGCGTCGCGCATCTGCACTTGCACCAGCGTGCGGTTGGTCGGGTCAAGCGTCGTGTCGCGAAGCTCTTCCGCGTTCATTTCACCCAGACCTTTAAACCGGGTGACGTGCAAACCCTTTTGCCCGGCGTCGCGAACCGCGGCCAGCAAACCACGCAAATCTTCAATGCCGGTTTCCGCATCGCCGCGGCGAAGAACATAGCGCGACTCCTGGCTGCCGGTGCGTTCTTGCGGGATCAGTGATTGAATGTCGAAGCCCATCGCCTTCAAGTCATTAAGGGCGCTGTTGATCGTGCGGACTTCGTGCAGTTCGGCCATGTGCAGTTGCGGCATGACCTTGCCGTTGGTTTCGGTCGCATGACCATTGGCCGCGGCGGCATCGACTTCGGCAGCATGGTCGGTCTTCACCGACAACTCGCTACCAGCCTGTTGCTCTTGCTCTTGCAAGAAGGCATCCAGCTCTGGCCGCTTGCTAAACCAGTATTCGTCGCGCCCCAAAAGCACGTGAAACACCGGCAACAAACCGGCCGAATCCATGCGCTTCGCATGATCGCGCAGGCTAATGCCACGGCGTTCGAGCGCGACGATCGCTTCTTCGATCATCGCCAAGGTGGTGCACAAGCGGCGCATCGTTTCGCCTTCAATCACGCCGATCTGCGAATTGCGCGAATCGAACACGGCATCGCCAAGACCCTTTTCCAAGAGTTGGGTCTTCATCTCTTCTTCGGTCTGGACGTAATACGTTTTGCTCTTGGTGCGCACACGGAACAGCGGCGGCTGCGCGACATAGACGTGCCCGTCCTTCAGCAGCTGATACATCTGCCGATAGAAGAAGCACAAGAGCAGCGTGCGAATGTGCGAGCCGTCGACGTCGGCGTCGGTCATGATGATGATCTAGTTGTACCGACGCTTGCTCAGGTCTTTATCTTCGCCGATGCCGATGCCGATCGCCGAGATCATGCTTTGCACTTCGTTATTTTCGAGGACTTTATCCTCACGCGATTTGTACGCGTTGATGATCTTACCGCGGAGCGGCAGAATCGCCTGGTATTCCCGCAAGCGTCCGCCTTCGGCCGATCCGCCTGCGGAGTCGCCTTCGACGAGGTACAGCTCGCACTTTTCCATATCGCGGCTGCTGCAATCGCGCAGCTTGCCTGGCAAGCCGCCGCCGCCGAGCGCGTTTTTACGACTACGAAGCGCTTCTTTGGCTTTCCGAGCGGCTTCACGCGCCTCCGCTGCGAGCAAACCTTTACGCAAGATTGTCTTAGCGGTCTTGGGATTCTCTTCAAGAAATTTCGTAAAATATTCGCCGAAGGCCGCGTTAATAATGCCTTCAACGTTTGTGTTGAGCAGACGATTTTTGGTCTGGGACTGAAACTGCGGTTCCGGCACTTTTACCGAGACAATCACGGTCAAGCCTTCGCGGAAGTCTTCGCCGCTGGGCGTTATATCCTTGAACAGCTCTTCCTTTTTGCCATACGAATTCAGCGTCCGAGTAAGCGCAGTACGAAAGCCGCTAACATGCGTTCCGCCATCGGGCGTGTTAATGTTGTTGACATAAGAGTGCAAATTTTCGGTGTATTCGTTGGCATATTGAAATGCAATTTCGAAAACGACGTTTTCTGATTCGCCATGAATATAGATGACATCCGAGTGTACAACTTCACTAGCGCGATTGAGATGTTCAACGTACTCGACAATACCGCGTTCGTGATAAAACTCTTCGCCTTCATTCACCCGTTCATCAAGGAACTTGATACGGACGCCTGGATTCAAGAACGACAGTTCGCGCAATCGGCGATGAACAATGTCGTACTGAAACTTGGTGTTGGGAAAGATCTGCGAATCGGGTTTGAAGGTGGTGCGTGTGCCACGTTTCGTGGTGGCGCCAACCTTGCGGACGTCGGTCGTCGGCGCGCCGCGTTCGTATTCCTGCTGATAGAGGAAACCGTCCCGGCAAACTTGCACTTCGCACCATTGCGAAAGAAAGTTTACGGCCTTGACGCCGATGCCATGCAAGCCGCCTGAGGTTTTATAGGTATTTTTATCGAACTTGCCGCCCGCGTTAAGGTTCGTCATCACGACTTCAAGCGCTGAGACGTCGCGGCCCGCCTTGGCAGATTCTTCTTCGTGCTTGCCGACAGGAATGCCGCGACCATCGTCTTCGATCGTCACCGAACCGTCATTATGGATGACGACCTCGATATTCTTGGCGAACTTCGCCATCACTTCGTCGATCGAATTGTCGACGACTTCGGAGATTAAGTGATGCAATGCGGCGCCGCTGTTCACGTCACCCACATACATGCCGGGACGAAGGCGCAGATGCTCTAGACCGGAGAGGACCTTGATTTTATCAGAGCCGTAATCGCCAGAGGCGTCGGAATTGTTGGGAAGGTTATCTGCAGTGCTCATGTATCTTCCGGGAAGGTATCTTCCGTGACAGTGGACATGTCTGGGCTATCAGGCCGGCGGCCTGTCGGACTAGCGAATCGCTCCGACCTTGAATCGCAGATCCGTGATCTTTTGGTCGGGAGCTTCGGTTTGAATCTTGTTAAGGAGTTGTTTCTTCTGAAAGGTGAGTTCTTGCAGCACTGCGCTGCTGGCGACAAGCACTTCCAGCACGCCGCGCTTGATGTTGCCGGGGCGTGTGTCGCCGGCGAACCGCGGACCAACCACCTTTTGCCAGGCGTCGTCGAGACTGTTGGTGGAC
>JAEZGD010000774.1 GCA_023417165.1 Planctomycetota bacterium | reverse complement strand
GCCCAGGTGACCTTGGTCCCGTCGCCCGCCGGTTCTAAGGTGAATAGCACCTGGTTGCTGCATTCGAAGGGGCGCTCGAAAGCCAGCGTCATGCCCAGCTTCGAAGGAGCCGAAGCTTCGATGATCTCGATGCGCCCTTTGCCCGCCTGGCTGTTGCCATCCCAGGCATAGACCGCTCCCAGACCCCGCTCCGCACCGCTGAAGGTCTTCTGCATTTGCGGATCGAGGTTCTCGAACGGCGACCATTTCGGCCACTCCTGAAAATCTTCGATCAGCGGATAGATCTGCTCCGCCGGGGCGTTGATCGTCACCGAGCGTTCGACGCGAAACACATCGGGCTTGGTGGCGGCGAGCGCCAAGACCACGAGTACAAGCCCGACCAGCACCAAGCCGATGCCTGCCAAAATCTTGACGAATCGCGAACGTTTGGGTTTGGCCGGAGTAGCGGCAGTCGTGGGAGCGGGAGATGAAGTCGACATCGAAACGGTCCTGAGAAATGTGAGCGGACGAAATTGGGTACTAGGCGGACGTCACCACGATCCACGGCACACCGAAACGATCGGTGAGCATGCCAAAGCTCTCGGCAAAGAACGTCTTGCCCAGCGGCGATTGCACCTGGCCCCCTTCGCTCAAGGCGTTGAACACACGCGTCGCTTCTGCGGTATCGGCGACCTGGAGCGACAGCGTAATGCCTTCGAATTTCGCTGCGGTTTCGCTACAGCCATCGGACGCCATCACAGTGGTTTCGCCAATGCGAAAGCTGCTGTGCATGATCTTGTCGGCGAAGTTGTCGGCCACCACACCTGGCGGAGCCGGTTGCGGGCTGTCTTTGAAACGCAGAATCATTTCGACCTGCGCGCCGACCGCCGCGCGATAAAACTCGATCGCCTCTTCGCAGCGACCACCAAAGAACAAGTACGGTTGAATGAGCATGGGAAATTTCCTTCGTTGGGGCAGAACTAGAAAATCATCGAGACGGTGACTTGCATTGCTGTTCGCGAAGCGCGCTTACTTGCGGAGCGGCTGTTGGGTGGCGTCGCGAAAGGCTTGTTCCTTGGCGGCCTCTTCAGGCGGCAAAATGTCGGCTGGAAAATCCGACGCTTCGAATACCTGACGCAACTCCAGCTCACCTTCTTGACAGGGAACACGTTTGGCCCATTCCACCGCTTCTTCGCGCGACTTGACTTGAATGAGCCAATAGCCGGCGATCAGTTCCTTGCTTTCGGCAAAGGGACCATCGATGACCGTGCGCTTGGTGGGGCCTTCGTACTTGATGCGTAGGCCCTTCGATGTGGGATGCAGCCCTTCGCCGGCCAACATCACGCCAGCTTTGATCAACTCGTCATTGTATTTGCCCATTTCGGCCAGCACCTCGGCGCTGGGCAGGACGCCTGCTTCCGATTCGGCATTGGCTTTGACAATCATCATGAATCGCATCGTGAGTTCTCCGCAGGCCTTGGAAAGGCGGGGCAGCGAGCCGAACGCCATCGGTTGTTTTGGCTTCTAACTACACGACGAACAAGCGTCGCCCAGATCGACACGTCCGACAAAGATTTTCGCGAATATCTGTAAGTGACGTGAAAATAATGCGTTAGGAAAATGCTGTAACTTTGGAGATGGGGCGAAATTTCGTCTGCATGCAATTTCGCCACCGGTTGGATGCGGTATGCTGGCGCGATCAATCGACTCTCGTTTGCGCATTAGGAAGTTTGTATGGATTTGCACCTGCAAGGGCATGTCGTGTTGGTGAGTGGCGGCGCGAAAGGCATCGGAGCGAGTGTCTGCCGCGTGCTGGCCGGGGAAGGAGCGATTCCCGTTGTTATTGGACGCAACCAGGCGGATAACGAACGCCTGGTGGGCGAGCTGATCGCTGGCGGCGGGCAAGCCTTGGCCGTCCAGGCCGAACTGACGCAATCCGACGCCGCCGAGCAAGCCGTCGCCGCGGCCCTCGAGGAATTCGGGCGCATCGACGGACTGGTCAACAATGCGGGCGTCAACGATGGCGTGAGCTTGGAGGGAGGCGACAGCGAACGCTTTCTGGCATCGCTGCGCAAGAACTTGCTGCATTACTACGAACTGGCGCACTTCGCCTTGCCCGAGCTGAAGCGCAGCCGCGGCGCGATCGTCAATATTGGCTCGAAGGTGGCCGAAACCGGGCAAGGCAAAACGAGCGCCTATGCAGCGGCGAATGGCGGTCGCAATGCGCTGACGCGCGAATGGGCGGCGGAGTTGGCGCCGCATGACATTCGTGTGAACGCGGTGATTGTGGCCGAATGTTGGACGCCGATGTACGCATCGTGGCTAAGCACGCAGGCCGATCCCGTAGCGGTGCGGCAGCAGATCGAAGCGCGCATCCCGCTGGGCCGACGCATGACCACCGGCGAAGAAATCGCCCAGACGGTGGCCTTCCTGTTGTCGGACCGTTCGAGCCACACGACCGGGCAATTGCTGCATGTCGACGGTGGCTATGTCCATCTTGATCGAGGCTTGTAGCGCCATGCACGAAACCTCGGGCAACCTGCTGGCCCAGATTCCCACATCGCTGCCGCACGAACTCTTGCAGACGCTGTTGGAACGTCCTGGCATACGCATCGAGCGCATCGTCTCGCGCGGGCACGCCTCGCCGTCCGACTTCTGGTATGACCAAGAGGAGCACGAATGGGTGTTGCTTCTGCAGGGTGCCGCGCGTGTGCAGTTTGAAGATCGCACGATCGAATTGTCGCCTGGCGACTACGTCGATATTCCGGCGCATCAGCGGCATCGCGTCGCTTGGACCACGCCGGACGAAGTGACGATCTGGCTGGCGGTTTTCCACGCGGGATGAACGTGACAACGCTGCGCCCGATCCGTGGTAAAATGCCGGCATGAACTACTTTGCTCACGGACGGCGTTTTACGCACGATCCGTATTTCCTAGCGGGCACCGCAGCGCCGGATTGGCTGAGCGTGATCGATCGCAAGTGCCGTGCGCGAGAACGCCTGGCGGCGCCGCTGGTTGAAGATGCTGATCCGATCGTGGCGGCGGTGGCACGTGGCGTGGTGCAGCATCATCGAGATGATGCTTGGTTTCACCAGACGCGCGCGTTTAACGAGTTGTGCCTGCAACTGACGATCCTGGTTCGCGATGCGCTGCCGCCTGATCCCTCGCTGCGACCGAGTTTTCTCGGGCATATCCTGGTGGAATTGCTGCTCGACGCAGAATTGATCGTGCAGCAACCACAGCAGATCGAAGCGTACTATCGAGTGCTCGACGAGCTAGATGCCGCGGCGTTCACGGCGGCCCTCAATCGCATGACGACCAAGCCGGCCGATTTGCTCGCGCCGCTGATTCCGCGGTTTTCGGCCGAGCGGTTCTTGTATGACTATGCCGAGGATGGCACACTCTTGAGGCGGCTGAATGCCGTGATGCGGCGCGTGAAGCTGGCGGAATTGCCGGACGACTTCGTAACGGTCCTCGCGACCGCGCGACAGTGGGTGCGGCCGCGCATCGACGAACTGCTTCTGAATCCAAACGCCCAAGAAGGCAGATAGATCGTCATCGTGCCGACTGGTGACGGATACACACAATAACCTGGGAGTTGCAAACATGAAATTTGGCATGAATCTGCTGTTGTGGTCGGGCGAGATCAACGAGGCCATGCTGCCCACGCTCGAGATGCTCAAGAAGATGGGCTATGAC
>JAEZGD010000773.1 GCA_023417165.1 Planctomycetota bacterium | reverse complement strand
CATCGAGAGAGGCTCATCCGCGAGATCTCCAAAACGATAAAACGTGAGAGGTAGTGCAGGCAGTGAAAGGAGGCCGCCTTTGCGGCCGGTCGCCCGGTCGTTCCCAGGTGGGTGCGAAGCGTGCATTTCGCATCAGGACAACGACTTACGACCAAGTAGAACCGGTTCTACGATAGCCTTCGCCGGGGGTGATGTCAAACTTTGCGGGGGTCGGAACCGCGTGCATTCCGATTTCCGGCGGAGAACGCAGAAGCGACTGTTTTCCGCAGGCGTTTACGGCGGCGGAGTCTGAATTTCGGCGAGCGTCGTGGTGTCGATATACCCATAGACGCGCCAGACGCGAGGTTCCAGACGCTTCGCGACAAGTCCAATGCGCCGAATGGCTTCCTGAACGAGCAAATCGCAGGCGTCGCTCGCCGACTTCACGTCGACATGCTGCATGTCCGAGTAATCGCCATCACCGAGAAAATGGTAATACCATTCGCCATCGTAACCGTATTGAAACCCGTTTAGATTGGTCGAGCGCCACTTAGGACGTTCTTTGCCGCGCAAGTCAAGCATGGCCTCGCGCAGTTCGTCCCACTTGGTGTTGTTGCAAACCGAGAACAACCGAGGTGCGTCCATAACGACATCGTACGGGATGCGATGCACCGTCGAAAGCACGCCGAGCGCTTCGCAAGCGAATAAGTGGGAGGATGCCGGAGAAAGAGATGCGGCGGGCTACAGCGAGTGCGGCAGCGTCCAGCACGATTCGTGGGGCTGCATGCCGATGTGCGGATAGTATTCGCGGGCTTTGGGGGCGGCCAGCAAAATCAGCGTGGTTTGCAGACCGGCCGCTTCATGTGTGCGGCGAATCAGCTCGCGACCGATGCCTCGGCGCTGGAAAGCGAGATCGACCGCCAGGTCCGACAGATAGGTGCAGAAGTGATGGTCGGTGATCGCTCGCGAAATGCCGACGAGCACGCCCTCATGCCGGGCGGTCAGAATCACATCCGCGTGCTTCAGCATGCCAACCAGCGTTGACTCGTTATCGATAGGACGACGCTCGCCCAAAGTCGAACGCACCAGCACATCGCGAAACTCCGCGACGTTAAGTTCTGGTTCGAGTTGATAGACAATGCTCTCGGCCATCGCATCACCTGGGCGACTGCGGCTTGACTTCCAACGTCACCAGCTTGGTCTGGGTGCTGCCGCATCCATGACAACCACCGCAACCGCTCACTTTGCGATTGGTGAACCAACGCCACACACGAACGCCGAGATAGGCCAGCGCGCTGGCGACTATCAACAGCACTACCGCCAATTGCAGCAGATCGTTCATGACAGCAAACGAATCCCGATTTGGTAAGTCAGCAAAGCGCCCACATAGGCCAGCACAGTCATGTACACGAACGTGAAGATCGGCCAACGCCAGGTGTTGGTCTCGCGTTTCATCACCGCCAGGGTCGAAGCACACTGCGCACACAGTGCGAAGAACACCATCACCGACATCGCGACCGGTACGTTAAACACCGGTACGTCGGTTCCATCCCACTTGGCGTTGCGCAAGGTTTCGCGCAGCGATTCGCTGGTCTCGTCTTCCTCGCTACCCAAATTGTAGATAACGCCAAGCGTGGCGACGATCACTTCGCGGGCCGGAAACGACGCAATTGCCGCGCAGCCCAGGCGCCAATCCCAACCCAGCGGCCGGACGACCGGCTCGACATACTGCCCGGCACGGCCGAGATAGCTGTTGCGCAAATGAGCGCCAGCGATCAGGTTGTCGACGTGTGCGAGTTCCTCTTTCGTGGCCTTAAATTCCTTCGGAGACTCCTCGTCATTGAGCGTTTCCAGCTTGGCCGAAAGCTGTTGTTGCTGGGCGACCAAGGTCGGATCGAGATCGCTTTCGCTGCGAGGGAAGTACGCTAGCGCCCAAACCACGACCGACACCGCCAAGATGATCGTGCCGGCGCGGGCGACGAATTCCCAGCCATTCTCGGCCATCCGCCACAACACCACGCGCGGCGACGGCAGCTTGTACGAAGGCAATTCCATCACAAACGGTGGCGTCGAGCCGCGCAGCAGCGTCCACTTCAGCACAAACGCCACGACCACCGCCACCACGACGCCCAGCAAGTACATGGCCATCATTGTCAGCGTTTGCAAACCAATCACGCCACCTAGATACGTGGTCGGCGGAATGAACGCGCCAATCAATAGCACATACACCGGCAAGCGCGCGCTGCAACTCATCAGCGGCGCGATCAGCATCGTCGCCAGGCGGTCGCGTCGATTCTCGATCACGCGCGTCGCCATGATGCCGGGAATCGCGCAGGCAAACGATGACAACAACGGAATGAAAGACTTTCCGCTCAGGCCTGCGCGCGACATCAGCTTATCCATCAGATAAGCGGCGCGAGCCATATAGCCGCAGTCTTCCAGGATGCCGATGAACAAAAACAGCACGAAAATCTGCGGCAAAAAGACCAACACGCCACCGACGCCGGCGATTACGCCATCGATCAATAGCGAACGCAACATGCCTTCGGGGATGATGGACGAGATGAAGGTGGCCGCCTGACCGCTCAGGAAGTCGATCATGGTCGACGCCGGCCCGGCGATGGTGAAGACGGCCGCGAACATGATGGCCATCCCGATCAAGAACACGAG
>JAEZGD010000743.1 GCA_023417165.1 Planctomycetota bacterium | reverse complement strand
ATCCAGAGGAAGGCGCGCGACGGTCCATAAAAAGCAGGCCCAAATCGCCAATCGCCACATCCAGCGATAAAAGAAGAACTGCAAGATCGGCAGCGCCGCGACGTGATACCAAAGCCCTGTCAGCGAGACGCGTTCGCCTGTGGACGACGTACGGAGCGGCGACCGCCACGTCGCAAGTTCGGTTTGATAGAACGTCTCGGCCGTCAGATACCACGCCGCCAAGAGCGCGATCACCACGATGATCGCTTCGGCCAACAGCGATTCTCGCCGCTTGGCCGCTACCGCAATCGCTTGATCGAAGGCGGCATCGTCTTCGCGCCGCACCAGCTCCCCTTCGATGAACTGCGTTGCGGCCGCCGTCAACCGCGGTCCAACCACTCGCTCGGCCACGATAAGTAGTGGCACCGCCAGGAAGAAGCGTGCATACGTGGCGAAGTCGAGTAGCAGCGAATCTTGCGGCGTCGCCCCGAGCGCGCGGCCTTCAAGTAATGCAAAGCACAGTAGCGGCACCCAGGTAATGAGCAAGAACCCGACGATGCGGAACACCATGGATGGCCGCACGCCCAGGCGGAGCGCAAGTCGATGCACCAGACGCGCGGTGGGACCGCCGCGTTCAAAGTACAACTCCGCCTCGTTGGCCAACTGGCGAGTCATCGATCATTCTCGCTGCGCCGCTCACAGTCGCTTGCCAGGAACTGACGCTGTGCTGCACGAATCGTAGCACTCGGTAAGTCGACAAACAATCAACGCCACAGATCAGCGAATCAAGAGCGCCTCGCATTGACATTCGCCGAAGTCATGTAATAGCATAAGTTGCATGAGGCACGATAGTCGTTTGTCAGGCGTGTTGCACGTGCTGCTGCATATGGCGGAGCAGTCAGGGCCAGTGACTTCCGAATCGCTCGCCAAGGCGATGAACACGAATCCCGTGGTCATTCGACGGATCATGGCGGGCCTGCGCGAGCAGGGCTATGTGCGGTCCGAGAAAGGGCATGGCGGCGGATGGACGCTCGCCTGCAATCTGGCGCAAGTGACGCTATTGGATATCTATACGGCGCTCGGCAGTCCCACACTGCTGGCAATTAGTAATCGCACCGCGTCGCCTGATTGCTTAGTCGAACAGGCGGTGAATGCGGCTTTGGAAAAAGCATTTCGCGACGCCGAGCGCTTGCTGCTCGCGCGGCTTGGCAAAGTAACGCTCGCCAAACTCAGCACCGACGTTCGTGCTCGGCAAGCGGCGCGTGGCGATAGCGTTTTGACCTGGGAGCATGGGCATGACGCGTGAACCCACAGCGTCGCCGTTCACCGATGCTGCGGCCGTCGCGCGCTATGCCGAAGGCCCGCCACGCTTGGTGCCTGGCTTTGTCGACCTGCATCGCATGACCGCGCTGTTGCTGGCCGAGCGCGCCCCGCCTGACGCGCGTGTGCTGGTGCTGGGCGCTGGCGGCGGATTGGAACTGAGGTCGCTGGCGCAGGCTCAGCCTGGTTGGACCTTCGTCGGCGTTGATCCAGCGGCCGAGATGCTGGAGCTTGCGCAGCAAACGCTCGGACCGCCGGCGTCACGCGTTGACTGGCATTGTGGCTATGTGGCGGATGCCCCAACGGGACCCTTCGATGCGGCCACCTGCTTGTTAACGCTGCATTTTGTCAACGTCGCCGAGCGACAACGAACCTTGCGCGAGATGCATCGTCGACTGAAGCCTGGCGCGCCGTTGGTTGTTGCCCATTTCAGCATTCCGCAAGGCCAGTCGCAGCGCGCGACCTGGCTGGCGCGTTATGCCGCCTTTGCGGTGAGCAATGGTATTGAACCCGAGCAGGCGGAATCCGCCCGCGCGGCTATTGAAGCGCGCTTGCCCATCCTTTCGCCAGAGCAAGACGAAGCGATGCTGCAAGCGGCCGGCTTTCAAGAGATCGGCCTGTTCTACGCCGGCCTCGCCTTTCGCGGTTGGATCGCTTACGCCTGAGGTGGCGGCCTGAGGGCGGCATCGTCAGACGCGGGATACACCTTTACCCACGCCTGGGCGGCATCCAGCAGCGCGGTTAGATGGTTTTCGGCCGTGAGCGTCTTGTTGTCGGCATAGTCTACCCACCACCACCAAACTTGCGGATAGCGTCCCAACTGCTCAAAGACCTCCCGCGGCAAGTCGTGGCTTTCGTTGGCGGTCTTGGCAAACCACAGACACGCTTGCGGATCGGTGAACGGGCGCTTGCCTTGTTGCACCAGCAGTTCGCGCACGCCTTTGGCCGCCGCGGCGAGCGTCTCGTCGTTTTGATCGAGCTCCAGCCAGTCGGCAAAACCGAGCAGACACGTGTCGCTGCAATCGGCCAGCAATACCTCGGCCCAATCGGCGAGGGTCATCAGAGTTCCCCTCCGGATGCCATAACCTCCGCCGCCAGCGACTGCTCTTGCCGAGCGTACTTCGCAGGCTTAGACGTCGGCCAGCGGCTCGGTGGCGTCGCCAAACTGTTGGGGGCGGACGCCTACTTTGTCCATCAGGCTGAGATACAGCCGGCACATCTGGCGATTGTCCTGATCGCGATAGTTCAGCACGCGGCCGGTTTGCAGCTTGCCGCCACCGCGGCCCACAACGACAACCGGAAGTTGATCGTTGTTGTGATTGCCGGTCATCATGCTGGAGCAAAGCATGAGCATCGAGTTATCGAGCGCGGTCCGCTCGCCTTCTTGAATGGCATCGAGCTTGCGCGCGATGTAGGCGAGTTGTTCGACAAAGAATTGGTTCACCTTCAGCCAGTCGTCGGTGTCAGAGTGCGACAGCAAGTGGTGAATCATGTAGTCGACGCCCAGGTGTGGGAAGCGCAGCGACGAGTGGTCGTTGTTGAGCTTCAGCGTGGTGACGCGCGTGGTGTCGGTTTGGAAAGCGAGCACCAAGATATCGCACATCAGCCGCATGTGGTCGGCGATATTCTGTGGAATGCCGTCCGCCGGGCGAGGAATATTTGGCTGGGCGAGCGTCGGACGCCAGCCTTGCAACTCGCCTTGCTGGCCAGCGCGCTCGATGCGCGCTTCGACATCGCGCACCGAATCGAGATACTCGTCCAGCTTGCGCTGATCGGCCGTGCTGATGCGGCGGCGCAGGTCGCCGGCATCTTCCAGCACCGCATCCAGCACGCTCTTGTCACCCTTGCGCACTTCGTCTTTGAACAAGCGATCGAAGGCGAGCGCGGGATAGAGTTCCAGCGGGGTCGGCGTGGTGGGCGACGACCATGAGATGTGCGAGCTATACAGCATCGAGTAGTTTTTGTGCACCGACGGATTCGCCGCTTCACAGCCCAGCACCAGGCTCGGCACCTTGGTCGAACGACCATAGGTCTGTGCGACGAGTTGATCGAAACTGGTGCCCGAGCGAATGTCGCCACCAGCGGCCAGCGGCGCACCCGAGAGCAGGTTGCCGGTTTGCGAACTATGGATGTTGCCCTTTGTCGCTTCGACGTTATAGAGGCCCTGCACAAAGAGCAGCTTCTCGCGGAAATCGGTCAGCGAGTCGAGCACCTTGCCGACCTTCAGGTCGCGGCCTTCGCCTTTGGCCCACCATTCTTTGCTATGAAAGCCATTACCAGCAAATAGCACCGCGAGTCGCACCGGAGCTTCGCTCGCCTGGCGCGACGTGTCGTGTTCGTTGCCCCACACACGCAGCGATTCCAACCACGGCAACGCCATGGTCACGCCCAGACCTTGCAACACCGTACGACGCGAAAATTGGTGGGTTTGCATGGTATTGGTTGTTGGTAAAAGGTGAGAGTGATGAATCGAAGCGGCGGAGTGTGCTATTCGGTCGGAGCATCTTGCCCGCGAATCATGCGGAACTGCGGCGAGCGCACGATTTGTTCGACGGTGGCGACCACGCTGTAATCGTTTTGCTCCTGCATGGCTTGCAATTCGACGAGGAGTGGCTCGTCCGAAATCCGTACGGCTCGGCCTAACGCATAGCCTAGCAACTTCCGATTGAATTGGCGAACAAAGGCGTTCTTGCGCGAGGTGAGCAGGTACTTCTGTAAGCCTGGTAAACCTTCGATCGCTGTGCCATCCGGCACCACAGTCTTGCTATCGATCGTCAGCCCGGCGGCATCTTGCTGGCGATAGCGTCCAATGGCATCAAAGTTTTCCAGTGCAAAGCCAAACGGATCGATGCGCCGATGACAAGTCACGCACGCAGGATCAACCGAGTGACGCTCGGTCAATTCGCGTTCGGTCAGGCCCTCTGGAATAGTATCGGCCAGGATTGGCACGCCCTTGGGCGGAGGCGGCATCTTTTCGCCAAGCATCACTTCGCTCAGCCAAGTGCCGCGCAGAATCGGGCTGGTGCGCGAAGCTCCCGATTGC
>JAEZGD010000725.1 GCA_023417165.1 Planctomycetota bacterium | reverse complement strand
GAAGAAACAGGCGCAGTACTGGTCAGCGTGAAGTCGGTGCTGCCGATGCCCACCGGCATTTGTAACGGCAGATCTCGATTCGTCACAAGCGCGCGCAGCGCGAGTTGCTGCACCGATTGACGATAGGGCGCTTCGCTGGCATCCACCAATGTCAGGAACAATTCACTGCCGACATACGTCGAGCGCGGACCGCGGTTTTTTTGCCGTTCTGAGGCGCGCCGAGGCGTACGCCGCACGGTAAAGAACGACTCGTCACTGAGCGAATGTCCGTTGTCGCGGGTCGCATAGAATGGCAAAAATGCCTGCGCATCATCGGCCCCAGCGCGATAGCCTACCACCTCTTCAATATCGTACACTTCGAAATCCAACGGGCGCGTGCGATCGACGACGACATGCTGCTCAAACTGCGTGACATCGACATGCAGACGATCGGTACGTTTGGAAAACAAGTTGATGGCGGGCGCACAATGCAGCGAGAAGTCCTGAAGGTCGACGGCATTCTCCAGGCGGCGCTCGCTTCGGCCCAGCAGAATAAAGATATCCAGCTCTTGTTGGTCAATCTTTGCCAACGCCGCGCGCAGTCCATGGAGCTCGGTGAACAGGAAACGTTCCGGAAAAGCGAAATACTCTAGCAGTAACCGGTACCCCTGAAAGGTCGCATTCGACGGTGGTAGGAGGGCCTCCTCATCCTCAAAACCGCAGGCGGCCAGTGAGCGCTTGGGCAAGACCGTTGTCATGCCAGCGCGTCCCACGCCGCGCACGGCAACGGCCAACGTGTTGGACATCAACTGCTCATAGAGCAGAAAAGAATACTCGTTGCCGCCCGACAGGAAGATCGGCAAACGGTCGAGCGGCAACTGCGAGAACTTCACGCCGGGCGCCGCCTTCAGACGTAATCGCAACGCCGCTTTGGAACCTTCGATCGCCGGCAGGTCCATATTGGCGAGTTCACGACTGAAATACTCGGCTTCCTTGATCTGGATCGGCCACAGCGTCACCGGCGTGGCCGTCCGGTATTCGCAGGCAGTTTGTTCATTCTTGCCCAGCGCCGAACGCAGTGCCGCGCCGCGCGGAATCGTGAATCCTTGCGCCAGTTCGCCTGCATCCAGCGTGGGATCAAAGCGGACGACCGCCATGGAGGGAATGGGGCACAGGTACTGCGGATATACAACCTGTAATAGCTGTTCGCTGAAGCGCGGGAACTCGGAATGAATCTGCAACTGCACGCGCGCCGCAAGAAACGCAAAGCCTTCTAACAGGCGTTCCACATAGGGATCGGCGCAATCAATATCCGTGAGAGCCAGGCGGCCAGCGATCTTGGGAAACTCGCGCGCGAACTCCCCGCCCACATCGCGCAGGTGTTGCAATTCGCGGTTGTAGAAGTCGAGGAGACGAGGATCCATCGTTAGCGCTTCATTTCCTGGACCATGACATTACCCGTATCGAGATCGACTTCGGTACGCATGTAAAGTTGCAGCGGTAGCGGTTGCGCCCACATCTCGCCGGCGATCTCGAAAACAAGTGCGTTGTTGTTCGACAAATTGCCGTAAAGTCGTGCGGTAACGCGTAGCGTATGTCGCAAGATGCGAGGCTCAAATCGCCAGATCGCGTCCCGAATGCGGCGTTCCAGTTCCGAGACCTGAATGCCCGAGGCGGTGAGCCCCGTCAGATCGGGAATGCCATAGTTCAGGACCGAATTCTGCACTTGCGGATACTCCTCCAGGTCTTTGACTTGATCCATGTTGCTGGCGTTCAACAGCCATTGCAAATCGCGTAAGACGCAAGCGCGGATCTTATCAAGCGACAATACGCGACGATCGCGCGACTCGACGCCTTGTTCCGGTTCGTCATCCGTCAAGCGATCGAGCAGCGAGGGCTGCAAGCGTTCGCTGGGAGTCAACTCCGCCATGCAATCTTCCCTGTAGGTCTAACCACACGTTGCACTGCGAAAACTACTCAGCGGCAGCGTCCGCGGACTCCTCCGCAGGTCCAAACTCCACGCGTCGCACATCCATGAGCGCAAACTCCCCAGCATCGGTCGCTAGGGTGCGTTGTCCAACAGGTAACTCAACTCCGTCCACGGACTCCCACAATGTTTTGCGGGCCAGCGACACCAAGGGATCGGCATTCGCCTCCGAACCGGGATAACGCGTGGGGATCAAGCCCACCACCTCGCCACCATTTGTCCACGTGAAATGCGCTGGCAACCAAACGCTATCGCGCAGATCAGCGGGCTCCTCAATATCGATCGCGGCAATCACTTCCAGCGGCGCCCAGTAGTAGCGGCCGTTGACAATCACTTCCAGGACGGGGCCTAGACGTGGATCGGCATCGGCGAGCCACTCAAATTCGTCGCCATTAATGCGACCCGCGCTGGTCGGCGCTTGCTCGAACGCCTGGTTGCGCAAAGCTTCGGCGGCGGCCACCTTGCCAGCGGCGATTTGCGGAAGCGCTTGCACCAAAGGTCCAAGCCAGGCGGGCGGATCGCCAAAGATCGAAGGCGAGCGTTTGCCGGCGAAGATTTCCGCTCGCAGCATCTCGCAACCAATCGCTTCGCGATACATCTGGGCCATGGGTGTGGCCAAGGGATCAAGTTCGGCGACCACGGCAAGTTGTGCGACAGCGCGCGTCCACTCGCCTTGGATGCAGAACATTTGAAACAGGAAGGTACGTAATTTCGGATCGGCAGGCTTGGCGCGTACCGCTTCCTTAAGCTTCGCCGCTGCTCCTTGCAGATCACCAGCGCGTAGCAGTTCTTCCGCTGACATCGCCAATCCTTCCGATGTTGATCAGACGTACTCGATGAAAGAATCCAAAGGGGCGACGTGCGCCGCCCCTTTGGCCACTCGTCATCAAACTTTGGAGACCGTCGTGAGATTCCAAGCTGCCGTTCCGGCAGACTTCATTTCGCCGGTCTTCTTGCTCTGCTTGAAGTACTCGATCGTGACCTTACCAAAGGCCAACGAGAGCGATTCAGTCGGGGTATCATCGCCGCCCGACGCACCCGACCATTGAATGCTTTCGACCATCACGTCCTCAAAAACATACGTGAGGAAGGTCTGCTGGCCGCCTGAAGAGCCGGTGGCCTTTCGCATGGTGACAGTCACCTTGTCGAAGTGCTGGCCGGTGCAACAAGCCGTGAAGAGCACCGGGCTCGAGGACTCGGTCTTCTTCATGACGTTGAAGCTGCTGATCGA
>JAEZGD010000688.1 GCA_023417165.1 Planctomycetota bacterium | reverse complement strand
CTGCCAGCCTTGTCCCAATAGACGGTCCCGCCGAACTGCGTGAACGCCCAGCCATTGAGAACGGTGCCGGGGCCGAGGCCGACCTTCGCGGCGTCGACTTCCAGCCGCACCCACTTGCCGGTCTCGGGCAAGCTGCCCATCGGCACGTGATTGGGACCGGTGCCGCTGCCAAACGGGATCACATCTTCGCCCCAGAAGGCGCGATGTTCCCACTGGCCATCGTTGAACTGCAACATCACGCATTTCGGCGGATTGCTCGGATCGAGATAGACATGAGCAAACAGCTTGTCGCCTTCGCCGATCTTCAGTCCGGGATTAGCACCGGTAAAGAAATGCTGGACGACGCCTTCGCCAGTGCGTGTCGAAGCCTTCTCTCCGCTGAAGACAGCAAACTCGCCCTTGTTCACAAACTTCCAAGGCGTGGTGCCTTGGGCATTCGCGCCCGGGGGAAGGTCGTCTTCGATCCAGACGAATTCCGCGGGTTCCGGCGGCACCACCACCTGGCCATCAGGCGTGGGGTCGGTGTACTCGACCTTGGCCAGCTCCGCCGCCATCTGCTCGCGCAGCTTGGCGATCTGAGCATCGAGGCCTTGTTGCTTGGTTTCGACCTCCGGCGTCATGACCTTCATCAGCGGCGGCGGCGCGAGCACATTGCCGTCCATTGCCTTCTCGGCAATACCGTTGAAGAACGCATAGAGTTGATAGAACTCCTTTTGCGTCAGCGGATCAAACTTGTGTGTGTGACAGGCCGCGCAGCCAGTAGTCAGCCCCAAAAAGACCGTACCGAGCGCTTCGACGCGATCGACGTTGTAGCGCACCAGCACTTCCTCGTCGATCGAGCCCCCTTCGCCGGTGGTGACGTTGCAACGCAGATAACCGGTGGCGATCTTTTGGGCCTCGGTCGGCTCTGGCAGCAAGTCGCCCGCGAACTGCTCGATCGTGAACTGATCGAACGGCTGATTCTGATTGAAGGCGTTAATGACCCATTCGCGATAGAGCCACATCGAGCGCTCGTTATCGAGATGCAGCCCATGCGTATCGCCATAGCGCACCGCATCGAGCCAGTACCGCGCCATGTGTTCGCCATAGCGGGGCGAGCGCAGCAATCGATCGACCACCTTCTCATAGGCGTCGGCCGAGTTGTCCGCCAGAAACGCATCGATCTCTTCGAGCGTCGGTGGCAAGCCGGTCAGATCGAAGGTGACGCGACGGAGTAAGGTTTCTTTGCTCGCCAGCGGCGCGGGCTTCAGTCCTTGCTCGTGAAGCTTCGCAAACACAAAGCGATCGATGGGACCAGCGGCCAATTCGGCATGCGGCGGCGCAGGCAGCTCAGCGCGCTGTGGTGGCTGGAACGACCAATGTGGCTGCCACTGGGCGCCCTGGTCGATCCACTTCTTGATGAGTTCGATTTGTTCCGCAGTGACCACCTTGCCGGTGCCCGGCGGCGGCATCTTCGCGTCTTCGTCCGTCGAAAGCAGACGCTTGATCAACTCGCTCTCGGCATGCTTGCCGGAAACGATCGCCGGCGTGCCGGAATCGGCAGGCGCGGACAGGCCCTCTTTGGTATCGAGTCGTAGCCCCGAGGCGCGCTGCCCATCGTCAAAGCCGTGACATTTAAAGCAGTTGTCCGACAGGATCGGACGAATCTGGCGATTGAAGTCGATCGGCGGCTCGGCTGCCGTGGCAGGGTTGCCACTATGGCAAACACCGCTCACAACCAGAATTAGACCGGCAAGACAAACTCGCTGCATGGCGGGATCTCTGCGGCAGGCACGGGCAGGGGAAGCTTTGATTCTAACGAGAAATGGCGGTTCCACGCAAATCCTTGATTCCGCGGGCGACCTGCACTCAGGAAGTGCACTCGGCATGCCGGACGGGCAATAGTCGTAGCGGCGTTTGTGACTACATTAGGGCGATGGAGAGTTCAACGAGCAATGATTGGGATGTGGTGGTCGTCGGCGCTGGTGCAGCCGGCTTAATGGCCGCTTTAATCGCCGCCGAGCGTGGCAAGCGGACCTTGCTGCTGGAAAAGAACACCAAGGCAGGCGTCAAAATTCTGATGTCAGGCGGCACCCGCTGCAATTTGACGCAAAATACCGACGCGCGCGGCATCATCGCCGCCTATGGCGATCAGGGTCGATTTCTGCACTCCGCTTTGGCGCGACTCGACCCGCCAGGGGTGGTCAAACTCTTCGAAGCCGAAGGCGTGCCGAGCAAAGTCGAAGACACGAACAAGATTTTTCCGGTCAGCGACAGCGCCGTCGACGTGCGCGACGCTCTCGTGCGGCGATTAAATCGCAGCGGTGCGCAATTGGCCCTCGACGAGCCAGTCGTTGCGATCGAGCGCGCGGACACCGGTTGGCAAGTTATCACGCCGCGACGCCGGGCGACGTGCGCGAAGCTGATTCTGACCGTCGGCGGTCAATCGTATCCAGGCTGCGGCACGATCGGCGAAGGCTATGGCTGGGCGCATCAGTTGGGACACACCATCGTGCCGCCCCGCCCTGCCCTGGTGCCGATTACGACGCACGATGACTGGGTTCACGCGTTAAGTGGCCTGACCATGCCGGACGTGCGCGTGAGCGTGATCATTTCGCCTGCCGCGCCCGAGCCGATCGAAGTTTCAGCCTTCGCGCTGCGTAGCGCACGGAA
>JAEZGD010000641.1 GCA_023417165.1 Planctomycetota bacterium | reverse complement strand
CACGCTTTGATCCATGCCTTTGGGGTTCGAAAGGTACAGCACCGGATCGCCTTGCGAGCGGCATTGCACACCTTGATAGACGCTGGGCAAAAAGCCACTGCCCCACGCACTCTTGCCGGCGCTGGGGTTGCTGCCGCCGCTGACCAGCACCACAAAGCCTGGCAGGTTTTGATTCTCGCTTCCCAGACCGTACGTCAACCACGAGCCGAGCGACGGCCGCCCCATGCGCGGCGAGCCGGTGTAGAGCATCATCTCGGCCGGCGCGTGATTGAACTGGTCGGTGTACATCGAACGAATAATCGCCAGGTCGTCGACGATCGAGGCAATGCCGGGAATCGCATCGCTCACCCACGCGCCGCTTTGACCATGTTGCTTGAATGTGCGCGGTGTGCCGAGCAGCTTGGGAACGCCGCTGGTAAACGCAAAGCGTTTTCCTTTCAGGAGCGAATCGGGGCACTCCTCGCCATTGCGCTTGACCAGTTCCGGCTTGTAGTCAAGCAAATCCAAGTGCGGCGGCGAACCAGCGAGGTGCAAATAGATCACCCGTTTCGCCTTCGGCGGAAAATGCGGCGCGCGGACGGCGAGCGGATCACTCGAGCGATCGGGCGTGGCAGCGTTAGCCGTCGTTCCCATCAGCGACGCCAACGCCAAACCGCCTAAGCCCACCTGGCAGTTCTGCAGGAAGTGGCGACGCGTGATGTGCTGTGCTTGCGCAAGACGAAGATTCATGGGCTCATCCATTGAGAGTTAGCGTTTGGCCAACACTTCATCCAAATTCAATAGCACGTTGCTGACGACGGTCCACGCAGCAGCTTCGGCGGCGTTCAGTTCCGGCGGCAACGGGCCCAGCGGATCGCTCGCCATCTGCTGCGCGGCGGAAGCATCGGCCTGATACTTCACGAGCGCTGTTTCGTACAACTCGGTCAAGCGCGCGACTTCGGCGGCGCTCGGTGGGCGAGTAACGCACAAACGAAACGCATACGCCGCGCGCTCTGACACCGTGGCCGCTGGCTGTTGCATGACACGGCGCGCCAGCGCCTGCGCGGCTTCGACATAGACCGGATCGTTCAGCGTAACGAGTGCTTGCAGCGGCGTGTTGGTGGCGATGCGGCGAATGGTGCAGACTTCACGACTCGTGGCATCAAAGGTGGTCATCGAAGGATACGGCGTCGTGCGTCGCCAGCTGGTATAGAGCCCGCGGCGGAACTTATCTTCGCCGGGGCTGGTTTCCCAGTCGGTCGAGCCGCCGAACGCGCTTGCCAGACCCAGCTTCGGTCGTGGCGGCTGCACGGACGGACCATACATTTTACTCGACAGCAAGCCGCTAGCCGCTAACGCCTGATCGCGCACGTGCTCGGCCGAGAGTCGTTGCCGCGGCCCGCGTGCCAGCAAGCGGTTGAACGGATCGCGCTCGCGCAGTTCCGGCGAGACCTTCGACGCCTGGCGATAGGTGGCCGAAGTCACGATTTGTTTCACCAGTAGCTTTGTATCCCAGTTGCTACGCATAAGCTCGAGCGCCAGGTAGTCCAGCATTTCGGGATGCGAAGGAGGTTCGCCTTGGATGCCAAAGTCTTCGCTCGTTTCGACGATTCCGGCCCCGAATAGTTGTTCCCAATGGCGATTCACCACCACGCGGGCGGTGAGCGGGTTGCGCTCGTCCATCAGCCAATGGGCCAACGTCAACCGATTGATCGGTGTATTGTCCGGCAAGGGATGAAACACCGCCGGAACGCCGGGCGTCACGGCAGGGCCTTTGTCGAGAAAATTGCCGCGATACTGCAAATGCGTTTGCCGCTGCTGCGCCGCGGGCAGTTCACGCATGACTGGCGTGGAGACACCTTTGATGCCAGCGAACTGTTTGTTCACGGCATCTAATTTCGCCCGCAGCTTTTGCACCTCAGGCGATCCCGATGAGGTTGCAAAGTAACGCGCAACTTCCTGCTTCTGCTTGTCGGTTAAAGCTTCGTGCGATTTCGGCAGATCAAATTGAATCTTTGGATTGGGTGCTTTCGCGACCGTCGTCACCCACACCGGCACGCGTTGCTCGTCGAGCGCAATCACACGAAAGTTCGTCAACCGCGCGTGCGTGTTGCCATCGGTGCGATTCCAGAGCACGATCTGGTCGATCGGTTGCGCCGAACCGAGATCGACTTCCCACCATGGATCGTCGGCCGCGGCGGTATGGCTAGTGCTTTTCGCTTGGAAGTAATCGCCGTTGGTGTTGCCATCAATGGCCAACTGGGCAGGGCCGTCGTAATCGGTGCTGATCTGCGATGCTTTACCGCTGGCGGCGATATTTTTGTCGGCGGCTTTGACTTCGACCTCGGCCAAGTGCAGCACGACCTGCTTGCCAGGCAATTCCACGCGGACGAACCGCACTTGCAGGTCGCCGGTGCGCGGCGGCAGCTTTGGCTCGTGCTGTGATAGTTCGGCAAGCTCCTTTTCGAACTGCGCAACCGAACGCTGTACTTGGTCGCGCTGTACTAGCTGTTCGGTCGTTAGCACTTGCACAACCGGCGTTTCATCGCCACGATCGGCGTCTTGCGTTTGATTCAAAATGGCATAGAAGCGGAAATACTCTTCCTGCGTGATGGGATCGTATTTGTGCGTATGACATTGGGCACATCCCATCGTCATGCCCATCCAAACTTGCATCGTGGTATTCACGCGATCAACCACCGCCGCGGTGCGAAACTCTTCGTCGTCGGTCCCGCCTTCGCTATTGGTCATCGTATTACGATGAAAGGCGGTCGCCACGAGTTGCGTTTCGCTGGGATTGGGCAGCAAGTCGCCGGCCAATTGCTCGATGGTGAATTGATCAAACGTCTGGTTGCGATTGATCGCTTCGATCACCCAATCGCGATAGCGCCAAATCGTGCGCGGCGGATCTTGGGCATAGCCCGCCGAATCGGCATAGCGGGCCAGATCGAGCCACACATGCGCCCAACGCTCGCCATACGCCGGCGAGGCGAGCAAGCGATCGACTAGGCGTTCGTAAGCATCAGGCGCTGTGTCATTGACAAATTCATCCGCCGCGGCGAGCGAAGGCGGAACGCCAAGCAGATCCAAGTGCAGCCGCCGCACCAACGCATAGCGATCAGCAGTCGACGATGGCTGCAAGCCTTCCTGTTCGAGTTTGGCGAGTACGAAGTGGTCAATCGCATTCTGCGGCCAATCGCGTTGTTTGACGGTCGGCAATGCGACGGCACGCGGGGCGACAAAAGCCCAGTGCGGTTGATACTCCGCGCCGGCGGCAATCCAGCGGCGCAGCAATTCGGCCTCGGCCGGAGTGACTTCTTTACCAAGTGAGGCCGGTGGCATGCGCAAGTCTGGATCTTCATGCGCGATGCGATCCAGAAGTTCGCTCTTTTCTGGCTTGCCTGCGACAATCGCCAAGCCACCGCTTTCGGTCTCGGCCAGCGCTCCGTCGCGTGTATCGAGCCGCAGACCTCCTTTGCGTGTCTCGGCATCGGGCCCATGACACGCGAAACACTTCGAAGCCAGAATCGGCTTAATCTGCCGATTGAAGTCGATAGTTGGCTCGGCGGCCTGCGCCGCAGCTGTTGCGAATAAGGCCAGCAAAGTCATGCTCATGCATAACTTAGGGCCCCACCGTCCGTCACGAAATCGCCTCTGGACCATGTTCTTCCGCCCGGTGCTTCCGCCTGCGAGGTCGCGATCTGCTCGACAGTAGTTACGTTGCAAAGCTCAAAGCCGCTTGGGAGAATAAACCCTTGCTGCCGCAAGCATCCATCAAGATACACGAATCGGTCCGCCGTTCCAACAAAAACACATGCGTGACAAGTCTTTACGTCGTTGGCTGCCCCTGGCACTGGGAATCGTTGTCTTCGTTTGCTGTAGGCCCGTGTCGGCTGCCGAGCCAGACGCTCCGGATTTCGCCCGCGATGTGCGCCCCATTTTGGCGAAATATTGCTTTAAATGCCACGGTCCGGACGATGCGGGGCGAGAGGCCGGTTTGCGGCTCGATGTGCGCGAAGGGGCGCTCGCGGAAGCCGACTCAGGCGAGCGCGCCATCGTTCCTGGCAAGCCAGACGCTAGCGAGATGATCGCCAGGATCTTAGCCGACGACGAATCCGTTCAGATGCCGCCGCCAGAGACCAAGCAGGTCCTATCCGCAGAACAAAAAGAGATACTGCGACGCTGGATCGCCGCCGGCGCAGAGTATCAGCCACACTGGTCGTTTCAAGCTCCCCAGCGCTCCGCCCTGCCGGCGATTAAGCAACACGATTGGCCGCAGAATGCGATCGACCACTTCGTGCTCTCCCGGCTGGAACGAGAAGGCTTACAACCAGCTGCTCCCGCCGATCGCTACACGCTCGTGCGCCGCGTATATCTGGATCTGATTGGCTTGCCGCCCACGCCAGAAGAAGCACGCACTTTTATTGACGATGACCGGCCCGACGCTTACGAGCAGTTGGTCGATCGCTTGTTGGCTTCGCCGGCGTATGGCGAACGTTGGGCGCGCCGCTGGCTCGACCTGGCGCGGTACGCCGATACCAATGGCTACGAGAAAGACCGGGTGCGCTCGATCTGGCCCTATCGCGATTGGGTGATCGATGCGCTTAACGCCGACATGCCATTCGATCAGTTTACGATCGAACAACTTGCTGGCGACATGCTGCCCAATGCCACTCTTTCGCAGCAAATTGCGACCGGCTTTCATCGCAACACGATGATTAACGAAGAGGGAGGCATCGATCCGCTGGAGTTCCGCTACCACGCGGTGGTCGATCGCATCAACACCACGGCCACCACTTGGCTCGGGCTCACGCTGGGGTGCGCTCAGTGTCACACGCACAAGTACGATCCTATTCCACATCGCGAGTATTACGCGATGATGGCTTATCTGAACAATGCCGATGAACCGCAGATCCCGGTGCCGCAGCCCGAGATCGCTGCGCGCCGCCAGCAATTGCTCGATCAAATTGCCAGGCTCGAAGCGGAACTACCCGAGAAGTTTGCGGTTCTGAAAAAGCACGACTATTCGCCGATTAAAGTGATAACGGCCAAGGCCACCGGCGGGGCGCGCA
>JAEZGD010000587.1 GCA_023417165.1 Planctomycetota bacterium | reverse complement strand
GACGTTGCCATGCGAGAGCACGACGCCTTTGGGTTCGCCGGTCGAGCCCGACGTAAAGATGACCGTTAGCGGATCGTCGGCCTGCACGCGGTGCAAGCCCAGCATGCGTTCCAGCACGCGCGCCGGCGTGCCATAGGCATGCGTGGCGCTGACCAGTTTGTCAGACAGCGTCACTTTGTCTTTGAAGTCTTCGAGTAGCACGACCTCGGCGTCGAGGTCGAAGTTGATCTTGTCGAGAAACTTCTTGCTGGTCAGCACGTGCTTGATGCCGGCCTGCTTAATGCAGGCGTTCATCGTTTCGTTGGTGACCGTGTAATTCAGGTTGACGGCGACGCGACGATCGAGGGCTAGCGTCATGTTCACCACGGCCGCGCCGACCGACGGAGGCAGCAGCACGCCGACGTACTGTTCCTGCGGGGCGAGCACTTCGCGCCGCAGCAGTCGCCGCAAGATTAAGGCGCGCATCAGCATCGAGCCGCCGGTCAGTTCCGCGCCGGTGCTATCGGCCACCTTCGAGCGAAAGAGTCGCCGCTTGCAATTGCGGATCATCGTGCGAACTAACGGGGTGCGGCGCTGGGTCCGTGATTGCACTGCCATCGCTCCTAGTCTCTGTACCGCCTGGCGCACTTTGTAAATGTCGCTGGCATTGGTTATCGGCGGACCAAAGTGAATGGAAATAGGATAGGGGATGCTGCGTGGCCATTTCCAGAAGAAACGCCCACGATCGAAGCTGAAAATGCTGCCCCACAATTCGTCGAGGTAGATCGGAATGACGGGGACATCAGCTCCTTGCAGGATCTTCATCGCGCCAGGGCGGAACGCCTGGATCTGTCCGGTGCGGCTGATGCCTCCTTCGGGAAAGATGCACACCAGCTCGCCGTTTTGCACGGCGGCGCGCGCTTCGCGAATCGCCCCGGCGATCTCTTTGGGCTTCGTGCCGATAAAGATCACGCCATACAAGTTGGCCATCCACTTTAACACGGGCTGATTAAAGTTGCCTGCGTAAACAATCATTCGTATCGGGCGCGAACTGGTCAAAAGCAAGATCACGCCGTCGAGCCACGAGATGTGGTTCGCCACCAACAGCGCGCCCCCTTCGTCGGGCAAATAGTGGCGGTTGTAAACTTTGATGCGATACAGCGTGTGCGCCATCAGCCACACAACAAAGCGGATCACCGCCTGCGGAATCGAGACGATGATGTAGAAGAACACCGGAATGGTGAGCACGCCGCACACCAAAAAGATTTGCTTACTGGTCAGCAGCGGGCGACCGCGTGCTTCGTCGAAGACATGCCGCACCAGCGGTTGGTCCTCGTCGGCGAACGGTTGCACGTACGATTCGCGAATGAGCTTGGTTTGTTGCCGCTGGGCGGGATGAACGTCGGCCCACACCAGTTCGGCGAGCAGTTGCCGATAAGCGTCCCCTTCATACTTCGCCAAATACGGCTGCATCGCCTCGTATGCAGAAGCGCTCGGCTGCTTCGCCCGGGCGGCGGCAAACTTCGCGACGTCGCGGTCAATCTGCTGGCGCTCCTCAGGCGAAATGGCCAGTGTTTTCAGGTCATCGACGTGGTCTAAATGCCCTTCGATCATGGGCAATCGCAGACCGGCGTACGCAAACGACACGAACAGCATGCCGGTGTAAATCAGCATGTTGGTGGCGGCCAGCACCGCGCCGCGCGACTCTGGCGGGCTGCGATGTTGCAGGTAAGCGTTGAGCGGTACCTCAAAGAGCCCCGCACTCAGGCCTAGCACCACTAACAGCGCGCAGGCCCAAAGATAGCCGGCGGTCCAGGTGGTTTCGGGACGCACCAGTTCATTGGGAGCCGTGAATAGCAGCATCGCGGCCAGGGCCATACCCCCTGCGCCCAGCGGCAAGATGCCCAGTTCGACGCGGCCTTCGGACCACACGCCTGCGAGCACGTTGCCAATCGCCACGCCTGCGACGAGCGAGAGCAGCAGCGGCACCAACTGTGCTTGCTTCTCGGTGCCACCTTCGTAGGCGAACTGGTCGATGTTGAGCTGTGCCAGCAGTGCGATCGACCAGTAAAAGACCATGCCAAAGGCGATGCGCAGCAGCGCGGCATTCGAAGCGACGACGCCCAGGTCGCGCCACGTTTGCGAGATCGCATCCCACGG
Organism: Planctomycetota bacterium; assembly: GCA_023417165.1. Classification (GTDB taxonomy): domain Bacteria; phylum Planctomycetota; class Planctomycetia; order Pirellulales; family Pirellulaceae; genus JAEZGD01. The sequence continues at coordinate 1,191 of JAEZGD010000587.1, read as the reverse complement.
AAAACGTCGATGCGGCGCGGCCGCCGGCAATGGTTCGATGAGCATGCTCGCGAGCGAACCGACGATCGCAGCGCCGATCAGCACCGGCGCGCTCAGCCACAGCATGTCGAGCCCGCCCCGATCGGCCCCGCCAACGAGCAAATTGCCAAGCGCCATGCCGACGACGGTGCCGACCATCGTGGTCAGGCCCATCAAGCCGTTGGCCGCCGAGATGCGGTTAGCGCGCAACATCTCCGGAATGCAGCCGAGCTTCGCCGGCGCAAACAGCGCACTTTGGGCGCCAATCAGCGCGACCGCTGAGAACAGCAGGACCGGGCTTTGCATATAGATCGCAATCACGCCCAGCGCCATGCAAAGGACTTCCGTCCATTTGCAAAGGACGACTACGGTGCGCTTGCTGAAGCGGTCGGCCAAATAGCCCGACGGCGCTGCTAGCAGGATATAGGGGAGCACGAAAAAGCCGGTTCCCAACGCCAGCACCGCGCCGACGTGATTGGGTGCCAGTTGCTTGCCAATGCCGATGACCAGCCAGCGGAAAATGTTGTCGTTCATCGCCGTCAGCAACTGCGTCGCTAACAAGCCGACGAAGCTGGCCGACCACAGGCCGTGGCGGCCTGAAGTAGCGGCGGGAAGCGAGCTGTTTCCGATCTCGGCCATGCGGTATCCCTCTCCCTGCAGGGAGAGGGCTTGGGTGAAGTTCTTGAAGCTGGTCTGCACACAGGAAAACGCGTGCAACCTACCGTTATTTAAACACTTAGGGCAGTGGTGACGAGAGCAGATTACCCAGTTTGTCTAGTGCTGGAACTTGCGAGGGCGGTACAGTTTGCCTGCCGCAGGGGCAAATCGTCAACGGCGTGGACAAGTGGGAGACAGAGGTATGGCTCGGTTGGGGAGTTTTTTAGTGGGGGCCGTCGTTGGCGGAGTCGCCGTCTTTACGGGCCTGAAATACCACGTCGTGCGCGCGAACGATGGCGTGCACCTGGTCCCCAAACTGCAAGCACAATTCGACGAAGCCTATGTCGATATTCGGCAATTCACCTTTGAAGATTGGAATCAGCACCGCAGCTTGGCGGTGGCGATGACCCAAGCCGACAAGGGCTATTTGCTGCAAGAGAGCGCCACCGATTCGCTGCGGCGCTCGGTCGATAGTGTGCTAGAAGGGCTCGGCAACTTCCGTGGCCAACCTACCGC
>JAEZGD010000572.1 GCA_023417165.1 Planctomycetota bacterium | reverse complement strand
GCGCAAGCCCAGACGATTGGCGCGAGCGCGATCTCGGCCCTGTCGCCGAGCTACATCAAGACGAAATCGCTCGACGTGCTGATCGATTGCTGCGCCCACATTGCCGCAGCGGCACCGGCGTTGCCGTTTTACTTCTACGACATTCCGGTGCTGACCGGCGTGCAGTTCTCGATGCCCGGCTTTTTGGCCACCGCCAAGCAGCGCGTGCCGACGCTGGCGGGCATCAAGTTCACCAATCCCGACTTGATGGCGTATCAACTTTGCCTGCAAGCGCAAGGCGGAGCGTTCGATATTCCTTGGGGCGTTGATGAGTACCTGCTTGCGGCGCTCGCCCTGGGAGCCGGCGGCGCTGTCGGCAGCAGCTATAACTTTGCCGCGCCGCTTTACAATCGCATCATCGCGGCCTTTGCCCAAGGCGATCTCGCCACCGCCCGCGCCGACCAGTTTCGCTCGGTGCAACTGATTGAACTGCTGGCCAGCTTTGGCTACATGGCCGCCGCCAAGGCGACGATGGGCTTTTTAGGCGTCGACGTCGGCCCAGCGCGGTTGCCCAACACGAACCTATCGCCTGCGGAGCAAGCTCGGTTGCGGGCCAGCTTGGAGCAACTGGGCTTCTTCGACTGGATTGGTATAAGCGTTCGCTAAGCGTCGCTTACTTCAATTCCATTTTCTGCCAGAACGGATGCTGCCGATCGCTGCGCGTGCGCGCATCTTCCAGCATCACCGCCATGCTCGGCTGTGTGGTCACGCTTTGGCTCTTGCCGTTGACGGTCACGGTGAATCGATTTTCGAAGTTCACCATCTCCGGTGTCAGATACAGTATCGCTTTACAACCGTCGGACGCGCGCACCGAAATGGAAGTCGCACTTTTCATCTCCGCTTCGACCTGAGCCGTATTGGTGCGATTGTTCCAAGCCGCTGGCAGCACGACAAACTTCGGCGGAATGCTTTCCAGCTCGATCCACCAGAAGAAGTTGTCCCAGGGACGCAGCGAAACACACGTAAACGATTTAGGGAACGGATCGCGCCGATGGTAGTCCATCCAGCCAAACATGTGCTGGATCTCGTCATAGAAATGTTCGTGCCCACGCGCTTGGTACTGCACGACGACGGCGTCATAACCGGTGCGCGTCAGGTACTTGTCGAGCACCTGGCCGCACTTGGCGAAGCGATCGCCGTCCATCTCACCACCGACATAGTACAACGGCACATGCTTGCCGTTCTCGTAATACTTCAAGATGTATTTCTCGGTGCTCGCGCCGACGGGAATCACACCGGCCCACAGATCGGGATGCGATAGCGCAATGTCCCAAGCGGCATCGCCTCCCATCGAATGCCCGCTGAGGAACACCTTGTCCGAATCGATCGAGAAACGCTGCAGCGCATCGCGCAGGCTGAACAGCACCGCGGCATGTTCTTGCGCCGAGAACTCATACTTGGTTTGATGCAGGCGGGACCATACCGGCGCAATCACAATCGCGCCGCGGCGTGACGCCTGGCCCATCCGCATTTGTTGCTGCTCGTTGTAATCGCCGCACCACCACGCCAATTGCTGGGCGGGCGTCGTCATCTGGCTATTGAGCGTGACGATCGTCTGGTATTTGCGATACGGATCATATTCAGGGGGCAACTGCACGACATAGGTCACGTCGGGTTGCCCCGCCAGCCCCGGCACGCTGATCTCGAACATACCTGGCGGCAGCTTGTCGTCATGTTCGGTCTCAATGGGCGGCTTCATATTGGCGAGGATCTTCGCAATGAACACCGGCGAGCCACCTTCATACTTTTCCAGATCCATCAAGATCTGCGCGCGCTGGGCTTCGTGCGTGCTTTGCAGATAGTCGCGCACTAAATTGCGCACGCCATGCAAGGCAATCGCCACCGACAGGTTCTCGGTCGCCTCGCCTTTGCCCAAATACCAACCACTGATCGCCAGCGAAAGCTTTTGATCTGCCTTGAGCTCCTCGGCGTCGGCCAAACGCAAGAAGTCGGCCATGCGGTCGATATTATGAATGTTCAGTTCGGTAGCGATCTCTTCGCGAATGGGCGCAAGTTCGTCTTTCTGTCGATCGTCTGGCAACTCGGCCAAAAACGTGTCGAACAGTTCGATGACGCGATCGCCCTGCGATTTCAGCTCATTGTATTTGGCGAGAATCTCGCCAATCTTGAGCCGCGTCACGCCGGCGACGCCATCGACAGGAAAACCGTTGCACATCGCAATCGCCAGGCGATGCTGGCCAGCGTCGCGGCGCTGTTCGATCTCTTTCACCATCCGCAAGGCGCTGGCTTGCTGCAGGCCATCGGCGAGCTTTTTGACATCGGTGATCTCAGGAAAGTCCTTCATGTACTGGTCGAGTTCCGCCTTGGCGTCTTGATAACGCTCGGATTCGATGTACAAGCGGACGATCGCCTGGCGCATGTCGGGATCGTCGCCCGCCTGGCGGCGTAAGATCTTGCTGAGCAACTCGGCCGAGACCGAACTGGTCGGGATTTTGGTTTCCCAGATGTAGTTCTTCTCGGCGACCAGACCTTTGAGCTGAATAAACGTCGGCGTGACCCTGGTCATGCCTTGAATGATGTGAATCGGTCCGTCGGACGTCTGCATCGAATAGGTGCGGCGACCATACTC
>JAEZGD010000560.1 GCA_023417165.1 Planctomycetota bacterium | reverse complement strand
CATCGAGCGCTGTAGCTTTCAGGGACACACGCATCTTCCCGGTGTGTTCACCCACAGTGGCGAGTTTATCACGCCGGAAGACTGTAACTTTGCCTATCGGCTGACCGGCGATAAGATTATGGTCAACGTCGGTTCGGTCGGCCAACCGCGCGATGGCAATCCGCGATCGTGTTACGTCGTTTTGACCGACGACAGCGTCTTGTTCCGCCGGGTGGAATACCCGTACGAGGAAACCGCGCGCAAGATTTATGCGGTACCGGAATTGGACAACTCGCTCGGCGATCGCCTCAAAGCAGGGCGTTAATCGAAGGACTTAAAAGCGGCTATGCGACGCGCGATTCTTAGTGGTATTCACGCAAATCTCGAAGCACTGGAGGCGGTGCTGGCGGATATTCACACGCAGCAGATCGACGAGATCTATTGCCTGGGCGATATTGTCGGCTATGGCCCCAACCCGCGCGAATGCATCGACCGCGTGATGACGTTTCAGGTGGTGGTGCTCGGCAACCACGATCAGGGCGCGCTGTTCGATCCCGAAGGGTTTTCGAGCGGCGCAGAACGCGCAATCTTTTGGACGCGCGATCAACTGGAAGGGGGCGACAACCCAGAAGCGGCGCAGCGCCGCTGGGACTTCCTGGCCGAACTGCCGCGCGCGGTGCGCCAGCAGAAGCGGCTGTTTGTCCATGGTTCGCCGCGCAATCCGCTCAATGAATACGTCTTTCCGGAAGACGTCTACAACACCAAGAAGCTCGAAAAGCTGTTTAGCCTGGTCGATCACGTCAGCTTTCAAGGACACACGCACGTGCCCGGCGTGTTTACCGAGGACTTACGTTTTTATCATCCTGGCGATATCGGCGAACGATTTACGCTCGGCGAACGTAAGGCGATGGTGAACGTCGGTTCGGTCGGCCAACCTCGCGACAACGATCCGCGGTCGTGCTACGTGATTTTGACCGACGAATCGGTCGAGTTTCGCCGGGTCGTCTACCCGTTCGAGAAAACGGCGGAGAAGATCTACGCCATTCCCGAACTCGACAATTTTTTGGGCGACCGCCTGAAAGATGGGCGTTAGCCTTTCCTGTCCGCCAAACTCTGGCTCGTCGGCCTGGGCGTGGAGCGAATTGCCCGCAAGCCCTCGGCCATAGGCCTTCCCCATTGGCAAGATTGCCCCGCTACGGGAGAATAACTAACGATTGCCAGAGCGCTCGCAGGCCGCACGTTCGGTCCCTCTGCGGCGAATCCCACCTGGTTCGTAGTTAACCATTTCGTGGCAATCGTTTACGTCGCCGCCACCGCCGGCGAAATCGCACAACGCAGAAAGTCGGCTCTCGTGGAAAAACGCGTCCTTCTGTTCATGGTCCTGTCGGCCGCCATCATGGCCAGCTACGTGGGATTTCAGGCGGCCTTCGGCCCGAAGACTCCCCCGAAGCCGGTTGCCAAGAAGCCGGACGTTGCGGACAAGAAGCAGCCCGCCGAGAAAAAGGCCGAAGCCGCTGCCACCGAAAAGCCCGAGGCGGCCGATCCGTCCGAAAAACCTGAGGGCCAGGAAACAGACACCGCTGTTGCCGCCACAGACGCTCAGCAAAAGTGGGTGACGCTGGGTTCGGTGGATCCCGAGAGTCCTTACCGCATGCTGGTGACATTCAGCAGCCTAGGCGGCGGTATCGAGCGGATTGAAATGGCGAGCCCGCAATATCGCGATCTCGACGACCGCACCCGCAATATCGGTTACTTGGGCCACTTGGCCCCTCTGACGACCAAGGGAAGCCGTGGCGTGGAAGTGCGCGTCGTAGGCGCGGGAACGCCTGCTGCCCGGGCGACCGCCATTGGCGACTCCAACACGGTTGGCTTGCAAGTCGGCGATATCATCCAAGGCCTGAACGACATCACAATTAACAGCACACTCGACCTGCAAACGGCCCTACTCGCTACGAAGCCGGGCGAGCAGGTCAAGCTGAAGGTCACGCGCGGCGATGCTCCACTCGAATTTGACGTCAAGCTCGGCCATCGCCCTCTAGAAGTGATCAGCCCCGAAGCCGATCACGGTGAATACGCCGATCTCAAATCTGGCACGCATCCGCTGTCGTACCTGATGTCGCTGGTGGGACCGCGCCATGGCATGACCTCGGGCACCGAGCTGTCAGCCGATCCCCTGCGCAACCGTCACTGGGATGTGAAGGTCACGACCGACGGCGATGGTCAGGTCGTCGAATTCAGCTATCGTCTCGATGCCGCCCAGGCGGAAAATCTCGGCCTGTCAGGTCCTGCCGAAATCGTTCGTCGCTATCGCTTGGCGACGGTGCCGCAGGATGAACGCGCCGATCCAACCGCGATGGCGTATCACCTGAACATGCAGATCGAGATTCGCAATCTCGGTACGAAGCCCCTCGAATTTGCCTACCAACTCGATGGGCCCAATGGCCTACCGATCGAAGGCTGGTGGTACACGAACAAGATCGGTCCGACCTTTACTGGCGCCGGTGCCCGCGACATTGTGTGGCGTCGCCATGGCCGCAGTCGCAACTTTCGCACGACGTCGGAGATCTATCACTATGCCAAGAAAAATCCCGACAAGCCCGCAGAGTCGCTGCTAGGCAGCGAGGATGTCACCTACCTCGATTATGTCGGTGTCGACGCGCAGTATTTCTCGACGGTCCTGCTGCCGGATGTGTCGAAGGATTCGCAAGGTGCGCCGTTTCGTACGGCCGTTTCGATGGTCTTGTCAGACATCGAAAAGCTGCCGAAGGTCGAATACAAGCGCACGAACGTCACGTATCGCGTGACCAGCGACTTGAAGACGATTCCCGTCGATGGCGCGTATAAGCAAGACATGCGGGTGTTCGCTGGGCCCAAGATTCCGTCGCTGCTGGCGCGCTACGACATTGACGACGTGATCGAGTATGGCTGGTTCCGGATCGTCTCGATTCCGCTGGCCCATTTGCTGCACTTTCTGAAGCACAACATCTTCTTCAACTATGGCCTGGCGATTGTCGCTTTGACGGTGATCGTCCGCGGCTGCATGGTGCCGTTCAGCCTCAAGGCGGCCAAGAATGCCAAGATGATGCAGGACTTGCAGCCCGAACTGAAAGCCATCGCCGAAAAGTACAAGAACGATCTGCCCAAGCGTTCGGAAGCGCAAAGCGCGCTGTTCAAGAAGTACAACTACAATCCGCTCAGCGGCTGCTTGCCGATGTTCTTGCAGTTGCCAATCTTTCTGGGTCTGTATCGCGCTCTGGCGACCGATATTGAACTGCGCCAAGCGCCGCTAATTCCAGGTATTCAATGGGCGTCGAACCTTTCGGGGCCGGATCAGTTCTGGTACTGGCGGCCTTATCTGCCAGACTTCCTGGCAGGCGAAGCTTCGGGCTGGCTGGGCCCGTATCTGAACATTTTGCCGCTCATCTCGGTAGCGTTCTTGCTCGTGCATCAAAAGCTGTTCACGCCGCCGGCGACCGACGAACAGACCAAGATGACGCAAGACATGATGAAGTACATGACCGTCTTCATGGGTGTGCTGTTCTTTAAAGTGCCTGCGGGATTGTGTATCTACTTCATCACTTCCAGCTTGTGGTCGATCTGCGAACGCTTGTGGCTGCCCAAGACCACGCCGAAACCGGCCACCGAAGGCGCGGATACCAAGACCGTCACTGCGGCTGCCAAAGCCACGGCGAATGGCGCGGCCGAGAAAGCCCGGCAGAAGAAGTTGAAGCAAAAGCGAAAGTAAGCCACTGGCCATGCTAGACCTTGCCGATACGATCGCCGCCATCGCCTCGGCTGCGGGCGGCGCGACGCGCGGGATCGTGCGGCTGAGCGGGCCAGATGTGGTCGCTTGTGTGGGTCCGCTCTTTTCGCAGCAGCCCACGCCGGCGGGCGGCCAAGAGTCGCAGTTTGATTTGGATCGCCCGCGGCGATATTGCGGGTGGCTAAAGCTCGAAGAGCCGCTGGGCGAAGTCCCGTGCGACTTGTACTTGTGGCCAACCCATCGCAGCTATACGTATCAACCCAGCGCTGAACTGCACCTGCCTGGATCCCCTCCCCTGCTTCAGGCGGCGCTGGCCAAGGTTTGCCGCCACGGCGCGCGGTTGGCGCAACCAGGTGAGTTTACCTTGCGAGCGTTTCTCGCCGGGCGGCTCGATCTGACGCAGGCAGAAGCCGTGCTCGGCGTGATTGATGCCCATAG
>JAEZGD010000520.1 GCA_023417165.1 Planctomycetota bacterium | reverse complement strand
GTGCTGTTCTCGCTGGCGCATTACTCGCATGGTCCCGACTGGGTGCCGCTGCTGGTCCTGGCGATGGGGCTGGGTTATCTCTTTCAACGCACGAATCGGTTGGTTCCGTGCATGACCGTGCACTTCTTGTTAAATCTGACGAGCATGGGCCTGTTGTATACGCAGTTGTTTCTGCAGTCGTAGCGGGGCTGCCAGCGTCGTGCTGCGTGGCTATAATGCCGGCTTTTCGTAGGCTCTTTCTGACGCGAGGAACGACATCATGTCCAAGGGGTTTGGCATTATCGGTTGCGGCATGATCGCCAACTTTCATGCCAAGGCAATCAAGGACATTCCGGGCGCGAAGCTGGTCGCCTGTCAAAGTCGCTCGCTGGAGTCTGCCGAGAAATTCGCCGCCGCGAACGGCTGTAAAGCCTATGAAAAGCTGGAAGACCTGCTGGCCGACCCCGCGGTCGACATCGTCACGATCTGCACACCAAGCGGTCTGCACATGGAACCCGCGGTTGCCGCGGCCAATGCCGGCAAGCACGTCATCATCGAGAAGCCGCTCGAGATCACCCTCGAGCGCTGCGACCAGATCATCGCTGCTTGCGAAAAGAACAACGTTATTTGCTCGACGATCTTCCCCTCGCGCTATCACGCCCCGTCGCGATTGATCAAAGAGGCGATCGATCAAGGACGCTTCGGCAAGCTCACGTTGGGCGATGCGTATGTGAAGTGGTTTCGCACGCAGCAGTATTACGACGGCGGCAAATGGCGCGGCACTTGGAAGCTCGATGGCGGCGGCGCGCTGATGAACCAGGCGATTCACAGCGTCGACCTGCTGACCTATTTCATGGGCCCCGTCAAGCGTATTAGCGCGATGACCGCCACGCTCGCTCACGAGCGAATCGAGGTTGAAGACGTCGCCACCGCCACGCTGCTGTTTGAAAACGGCGCGCTCGGGACCATCGAAGCCACCACGGCCGCGTATCCCGGCCATCTCAAGCGGATCGAGATCTCGGGCAGCCACGGCTCGGCCACGATGATCGAAGAAGACATTACCTTCTGGGAGTTCGCCGAAAAGACGCCTGAAGACGAGAAGCTGCTGGCCGATATGGCTGGGCGAACCAAGACCGGCGGCGGCGCTGCAGATCCCGCCGCCATTGGGCATCACGGCCACACGAAGCAGTTTCAAGAGGTGCTCAGCGCGATTGAAGCCGGGCGGAAGTCGGCCATCGACGGTCGCGAAGGCCGCCGCGCGGTTGAGATCATTCTGGCCATCTATAAGGCTGCAGAGACAGGCCAAACGATTGACCTGCCTCTGACGCAAGATCCCGAACTGGCCGCCCGATTGAAAACGGTAGAGAAATAATGGAATCGACCGTGCTAGCTTTGCCCGCCCAAGCTGGCCTTTTCGGCAGGCGGTAACCGTGTCAGAATATCGCCGCTGCGGAAAAGCGATTCAGGAGGGATCGGCGCAGCGTTCTCGTTGGGATTCGCAGGATGCGAAAGCTTGTTCGCCCCATCACCGACTATCTGGTTTATCTGGTCGTGCGCTTGTTCGTCTGCGTCGTGCAAGCGACGCCGATGGAAACCTGCCAATTCTTTGCTCACGCGCTTGGCTGGCTGGCCGCCGATGTGCTCAACATCCGCGCGAAGACGATCGACAGCAACCTCAGCCATGTCTTACCGCACTACACCGATCGTCAACGGCGCAAACTGAAGCGGCGGATGTGGGAACACCTGTTTCTGCTCGTTTGCGAAGTCGCTCATGCGCCTCGCAAGTTTCACGAGACCAACTGGCGCAAGTACATTAAGCTTCGTAACCAGCGGCCGATGGTCACGCAGCTGCTCGACGAGCGGCCGACGATTTTGGTTTCAGGCCACTATGGCAATTTTGAACTCGCTGGCTTCGTGACCGGGATGCTGGGATTTCCCTCCTATACGGTGGCGCGCAAGCTCGACAATCCCTATCTCGATCGCTTCATCAATCGCTTTCGCGGTCTGCGAGGACAGTTCATTCTGCCGAAAGAAGGCAGCGCGCCGATGGTCGAGCGCGTGCTATCGAGTGGCGGCACGCTCTCACTACTCGGCGATCAGCACGCCGGTGAAAAAGGCTGCTGGGTCGAATTCCTCGGGCGATTGGCTTCGTGCCACAAAGCAGTGGCGGTCTTCACCATTTCGGGTAAAGCGCCAATGGTGGTGGGTTATGCCCGGCGATTGGACAAGCCATTGCATTTTGAAGTGGGCATGGAAGGGATTGCGGATCCGGCTCTGGATGGTCCTGAATGCGGCGGCGTCAAGCCGCTGACCCAGTGGTATAATCAAATGCTGGAGCGCGTGATCATGAAAGCGCCCGAGCAATACTGGTGGGTCCATAATCGCTGGCGCGATCCGCCCGAGAAGATCAAGAAACGTCTGGCAGCCTAACGAGAGCAATATGTGGATTCGCGCCACCGCGATGGCTGACTGTGCGCCCGGCGAGGCACGCGAACTGGTGGTGGCCGACCGCATCGTCGCGCTCTTCAACGTCGACGGCGAATACTTTGCCTTGGACGGCATTTGCCCGCATCAAGGGGGGCCACTGGGTAAAGGCGCGCTGCGCGGCTGCGTGGTGACTTGTCCGTGGCACGGCTGGCAGTTTGACGTGCGCAGTGGCCAGCATCAGGCGAGTCCCTCGCTGCGTCATCCGGCGTATCCGGTCAAGATCGAAGACGGAGACGTTTGGATCGACGTGCCGGCCGAGTGAACGCCCGTTACGCATCCTTCCGGGACCGGCACCCGTGCGATACATTGACAGCATTGCCCACGCAACCACGCAGGTGACGCGAGCGAGCGCTTGATCCGCTATCGTCCTTTCCGTAATACCGATCCGCCGTACCTAATCGAGGTTTGGCGTCAGCAACCGCCGTTGCGCGCGCTGATGCAGCCAATCACGGTTGCGGCGCTCGACCGGTTGGTCTTCTCGAAGCCGTATTTTGATCGCCACGGATTGATCGTTGCGGTGGAAGATGACAAGCCGATCGGCTTCGTGCATGCTGGCTTTGGTCCCACGCCCGATGGCTCGGATCTTTCGCCAGAGCGGGGCGTCACATGCATGCTGATGGTCGCGCCCCACCCGCTGCAGTCTCAGATCTCGCGCGAACTGCTCGTGCAGAGTGAAGACTACCTGGTGCGCCGCGGGGCGAAGCGATTGTATGGCGGCTGCATCGAGCCGCTGAATCCCTTCTATCTAGGACTGTACGGCGGTAGCGAACTACCTGGCGTGCTGGCCTCGCATACGCAGTTGGTTGAGTTGTTTCCGCAACTCGGTTATCGCGAGGTCGAGCGTACGGTCATCATGCATCGGCTGACGGCCGGCTATCGCCCGCTGATCGACCGCACGCAAATGCAGGTGCGAAAGCGCTACAAGCTGGAACTCATTCCCGATCCGCCCACCGTCAACTGGTGGGAGGCGTGCACGATCGGCCTCACGGAACGTGTGCGTTTTCAACTCGTTCCCAAAGAGGGCGGCGCGCCGGTGGCGGTCGCGACGTTTTGGGATATCGAACCGCTGGCAAGCAGTTGGGGCGTCAGGGCGATGGGCCTGATGCGCATGGCCACGGTCACCGACCAGCGCCGTCAGGGGCTGGCGACGTTTCTGCTCGGCGAATGCGTTCGCGAACTGCAAAGCCAAGGCATTGTTCAGATCGAGCTGCAGTGCATGCAGCACAACGTCGCCGCGCAAAAGCTGTACGCCAAGCACGGCTTCCAACAGGTCGACGCCGGCATCGTCTTTATGAAAGATGTCTGAGCGGCGTGTCGGCTGGTTAGGCTTCTACTAAGCAGGCGACGACGTCGTGGGACTTTTGACTGCGATTAGGCGGTCGAGTTCTTCCTTCAATCGCGGCAAGATCGCGTCATAGGGGAACTGTCCCAGTTCTTCGCTGCCGCGCTTCAGGTTGACAAAGTTTGGCCCGCACCACAGACCCAAATCGGCATCGTCGGTTTCGCCGGGGCCGTTCACGCGGCAGCCCATCACCGCGATGGTGATGGCGTAGTCCTTGGCGTATTGCGACATCTCTTTGACCTGCTGCGCCAGGTCGATGAACGCTTCGTTCTCGACCCGCGAGCAGCTGGGGCAACTGATGATGTTCATCGTCGGTAGGCCGTAGGTCACGACGCTGCGCACCCGCCCGGCGGCGATGTCTTCAAGGATTTTGCGTCCCGCGTCGATCTCCTCCGGCTTGCGCGCGTTCGGAACTGTGAGCGACACGCGCAGCGTATCGCCGATGCCGCGGCTGATCAGTTGCTCGAAGGCGATGCGCGTTTTGATGATGCCGTCGGGCGGCAGGCCCGCTTCGGTTACTCCCAGATGCAGAGGCACGTCGGAGCGTTTTTCAGCGAACCGGCGGTTGATCTCGATGACTTTCTGCGGATCACTGTCCTTGAGCGAGACGTTGTAGCGCGTGAAGTCCAGCGAGTCGAGAAACTCGCAATGCTCCCAAGCGCTTTCCAGCATCGGCGTGATCGAGTCGTGCGCGTCGAACTGCTCTTTCTTGGCCGGATCGACGCTACCGCAATTTACGCCGACGCGCAGCGCGCAGTCATGGTCGCGGGCCACCTGCGCGAGGTAGCGCACCTTCTCCTGCCACGGCTTCTGGCGCTCGTGGTGATAGAGGTGGCCGGGGTTATAGCGAATCTTGTCGAGGTGCGGCGCAACGTGCTCGGCCAGGCGGTAGTTCTCTTGCAGGGGGACCGACAGGTTGGCCTTGGTCTGGCGCCGGATCTCAGCCAGCGCGACCGCGTCC
>JAEZGD010000513.1 GCA_023417165.1 Planctomycetota bacterium | reverse complement strand
GTGCACGATCCGCGCGCCTATCTGCTCGGCGGCGTCGCCGGGCATGCGGGGCTGTTTTCGACCGCGGAAGACTTAGCTGTCTATGCTCAAATGCTCGTGGGCAATGGCGAATACGCTGGCGTGCGCGTGCTGGAAGGCAAAACCATCGACGAAATGTTCCGCGCTCGCCCCGTACCTGGCGGCAACAAGCGTGCTTTGAGTTGGGACGCTCGCAGCGGCTTTTCGTCCAATCGCGGGCAAGGGATGAGCGACAGCGCCGTTGGCCATGGAGGCTTCACCGGCACCGTAATCTGGATCGATCCCGAACTGAATCTGTTCTATATCGTGCTTTCGAACCGCGTGCATCCCGATGGCAAAGGCGGCGTCAACAAGCTCGGCGGCGAGATTGGCACGGTAGTAGTGCAGAGCAAGTTGTAGTCCTCTCGCTCCGCCGAGAGGGCATTAGATCGTCCGCCGCGAGTGCGCGCCGATTTTTGCCGAACGCTCGCGCCGCCGGTAGCGAGGTAACGTGTCCTCGCCGCTCGCCCCGCATTCCCCTCTCGCGGAACGCGAGGACTACGGTAGGCCGCACCTATTGGAAATGTAGTTGGCAAGTATAATGAGCCGATGGCTCGCGACGCTGCTCAACTCATTCATATTACGCCTGAACAAGACCAGGTCCCGCTGGGAACCGCCTTGAAGCGGCTGCTGACCGATAAGTCGTGGTCGCAGGTCCGTCGCATGCTGGAAACCCGGCATGTGCAGGTGAACGGCAACCTGTGCATCGACGAAAAACGTCGCCTGAACGCTGGCGACGTGGTGAAGGTGCACCCGCACCCCCTCGCGCCGCCGCCGAAGCAGGACGACATCAAGGTCCGCTTCCTGGACAAACACGTGATCGTGGTCGAGAAGCCGAGCGGCATGACCACGCTGCGCCACAACGAAGAACGGACCTGGCCGAAGAAGCGCAAAGACATCGCGCCGACCTTGGACGAAGTGCTGCCGCGCGCCATTGCCAGGCTGGAGAAAACGCCGACTAGGCCCGTGAAGGACCGCCGTTTTCCGCATGGCCGGCGTCCTTCGCTGCCGCAGGTGCGGGCCGTGCATCGCCTCGATCGCGATACCAGCGGGCTAATGATCTTTGCGCGGACGATTCAGGCGGAACGCCATCTCGTTGAGCAGTTTCGCAAGCACACGGTGTTGCGCTCGTACCTGGCGATTGTCGATGGCCATCCGGCTGCGCAGAAGATCGAATCGCAGTTAGTGCGCGATCGGGGCGATGGTCGCCGTGGCAGCAGCACCGAAGGCAAAGACGGCCAGCGCGCCGTCACGCATGTTCGCCCAGTGGAAACCCTCGGCGACTACGCGATGATCGAATGCCGCCTGGAGACAGGGCGAACGCACCAGATTCGCATCCATCTGTCGGAACTTGGGCACTATTTGTGCGGCGACAAGGTGTATGTCTCGCCTCTCTTTCAGCCGCCGCACGTTGATCGCAGCGGCGCGCCGCGTTTAGCACTGCACGCCCAAGAACTTGGCTTCGTGCACCCGATCACCGGGCAAAAGCTGCACTTCACCATGCCCATGCCGCCCGACCTGCAAGCCTTCTTGGATCGCCTGCGAGGGAAATGACCAACACGAGATTCCGACATTGGTCATTCGTGCTTGGTCATTGGTCATTAGGCTTTGACGATTTTCTCACGCCCCTGCCTCACTGCTCGCGTCGCATTCCGCGTGTCGACCACCAGTCGCGCGTGGCGGACGATGAAGTCGTAGTCATAGGCCGAATGATCGGTAGCGATGAGCACGCAATCTTGCGCCGCTAGATAGTTGGCTGTCAGCGGCGTGCTGGTCATCGGCGGCAGTTGATAGTGACGCATCCGCGGCGCCACGGCGATATGCGGGTCGTTATAAGTCAGCGACGCGCCCAACTCTTGCAGCAGTTCCAATAGCTTGAACGACGGGCTTTCGCGCGGATCGTCGACATCTTTTTTATAAGCGAGACCCAGAATCGCGATGCGGCTGCCTTTCACCGCTTTACCAGCATCGTTGAGCGCGCGGGCGAGTCGGCCGACGACGTATTGCGGCATGCTGGCGTTCACTTCGCCAGCTAGTTCGATAAAACGCGTCGGCGTTTCGTACTTGCGAGCGATCCAGCTCAGATAGAACGGATCGATCGGAATGCAGTGACCGCCCAGGCCGGGACCCGGATAAAACGGCTGAAAACCGAACGGTTTCGTCTGTGCCGCGGCGATCACTTCCCAAACGTCGATTCCCATGCGATCAAAGAGTGTCTTCAGCTCGTTGACCATCGCAATGTTGACGCAGCGATAGGTGTTTTCCAGGATCTTGCATGCCTCGGCGATTTCGCAATTGGCGACCGGAATCGTTTGCACGACCGCACGCGAGTACAACGCCTCGGCGAGTTCCAAGCTGGTGCGATCGATGCCGCCGACCACTTTGGGAATCGACTTGGCGGTGAACTGTGGATTGCCAGGATCTTCGCGCTCGGGACTGTAAGCGAGCAAGAAGTCTTGCCCCGCCTTTAGTCCGTTCGATTCCAGAATCGGCAACACCACATCGCGCGTCGTGCCGGGATAGGTTGTACTTTCCAGCACAATCAATTGTTCGCGCCGCAGCGCCGCTGCAATGTGCTGCGCCGTCGATGCGACGTAGCTGAGATCGGGATCGCGATTGTCGGTGAGGGGTGTCGGCACACAAATTAAAATCGCATCGGGCTCGCCCAGGCGTTGCATGTCGGCGGTGACGTCGAACTTGTCCGCGGCAATGCTGCCAGCGATCCACTCGCCGGAGATGTGGCGGATATAGCTTTCGCCTTGCTTGAGCTGCGCGACCTTGGCGGGATCGGTATCGAAACCGAGCACACGATAACCTGCTTCGACGAATGCACGGACCAGCGGCAGGCCGACATAGCCCAGTCCCACCACGCCGACGACCGCCGATTGCTGCTCGATCTTTTGACGCAGTGTTTGCATGAAGTTTTTGTGTGGTTTTCGGTAATTAATCCGGAGCTGCCGTAAAAACGTTTCTCTCGCCTGGCGAGAGGATTACATTATCATAGTTAGCGTCCGCCAGCCCACCTATTCGCCTGGAGCCCACCCATGCCATTTACGTTGCCGTCCCTCTCGCGTCGTCATTTTCTGGGAGCCAGCGCCGCCGCCTTGGCGGCCAGTTACGCCTGGGCGGATGATCAGGCGAAGGCCGATCCGCATCGGTTTATCTTGATGGCCGACACGCATATTCACGCGCAGCCAGATTTCACGGCGCGGGGCATCAATATGAGTGACCACCTGACGCAGACGGCGAAGGAAGTGCTCGCGCTATCCAAGCGCGCTAGCGCCGCTTTTGTTCTGGGCGACCTGGCGTTCAACGAAGGCAAGGCCGAAGACTACGCGCAGTTGGTGAAGCTGCTGGAGCCGTTGCACGCCGCGGGACTACCGATTCACTTGCTGCTCGGCAATCACGATCATCGCGAACGCTTTTGGAAAGGACTGCCGGCCGACGACGCGCGCCAGCAGGATCTCGCCGCAAAGCATGTGATGCGCGTTCAGGCGCCGCGCGCCAATTGGTTCTTGCTCGATTCGCTCGATCAAACCAACAAGACGCCCGGCGTGCTTGGCAAAGAGCAACTGGACTGGCTCGCCAAGGAACTCGATGCCAATGCCGACAAGCCGGCGCTGGTCTGCGTGCATCACAATCCCGACCTCCGGCCCATGCCGGGAGGACTGACTGACACGCAAGCGCTGTACGACGTGCTGCTCCCGCGCAAGCAGGCGAAGGCCTTGTTCTTCGGGCATTCGCACAACTGGGAGCTCAAGCAACAGGAAGGGCTGCACCTGATCAACCTGCCGCCGGTCGCCTACGTCTTCGACAAAGAGAAGCCCGCCGGCTACGTCGAACTCGCCCTGGCCGAGGACTCCGCGCTGCTGAAACTTTCCACCCTGCAAAAAGACCACCCGCTGCAAGGAAATGAGACCGTGCTGAAGTGGCGGTAGGGAGGTAGGGTGTGGCGAGTCCGCGAGCCGCACCGGGGGAACGAAATCCGAATGTCGAAAATCAAATGCCGAAGGAATGACGAATGACCAAGCACGAATGACCAATGTCAGACGGGCGGCGGTTCACGATCCATGTGTTGCCTTTGATCATTGAACGTCTGGAAAGCATAGATTCCAAATTCCAAGTACCCAAATACAAGGCTCGAAACGGGAAGCTGTTCCGTTTCGAGCCTTTCGTCATTTGGGTTTTGTCATTCTTTCGACATTTGAATTTCGACATTCCCCCACCGCGAACCTCCGCAGGCATCTCCTGCTCCTTGTCTCTCTGGGTAGAATTGTCGAATCGTCCCAGGGCGGGCGAATTCACGAGGCGGGAGACACGGAGTGAGTCAGGATACGTACGAATCGTCTGCCGCAACGGCCACGGATGCGCTTGCGATAAAAAGCGCGGGCAATACATGGTGGAGTCGCCCTTGCGGCGGCCGCGATGTGATGCAAATCGCGCTGCCGATGATCATCTCGACGTCGTTCACGTCGCTGATGCATTTCATCGACCGCCTGTTTCTGACGCGGGTTTCGGTCGCGGCCATGAACGCCTCGATGCAGGCGGGGCTGGCGCAATGGGTCTCCATTGCGTTTGCGATTGGCGTGGTTTCGTACGTCAATTCGTTCGTGGCGCAGTATTACGGCGCAAAGCATGAAGAACGCATCGGCGCCAGCGTTTGGCAAGGCATCTGGCTGGGAATCTTTCTCACACCGCTGTACTTGCTGGCGATTCCGCTGGCACCGCTGCTGTTTGGCATCGTCGGGCACGATGCCGAAGCGCAAACGCTGGAGGTGACGTACTTCTCGATTCTCGCCTGGGCGTCCGGGCCATGCGTGATTGCCACCGCGATGAGCGCCTTCTTTACCGGGCGCGGGCTGACGTGGGTGACCATGATCGTCAGCGGGATCGCGGCCGTGGTGAACATCGTCGGCGACTACATTCTGATTTACGACATTTTTGACACGGGCGTTTCGCCCATCGCCGGAGCTGCGATTGCGACCGCCGCGGCGCATTTTACGACGGTGCTGGTTTATGGGCTGTGGATTTATCTGCCGCCATCGCACGCTCGATTCGGACTGACCAACTGGAAAATCGATTTTCCATTGCTAGGCCGATTGGTGCGCTATGGCGGTGCGAGCGGCGCGCACATGCTGGTCGAAGGCGCGGGCTTTACGCTGCTGGTTATGCTGGTGGGACGACTCGGCACGGTGGCGTCGACGGCGACTTCGCTGGCGTTCAGCGTCAATATCATCGCCTTCATTCCCATGGTCGGCCTGGGCATCGCCATTAGCACGATTGTGGGTCAGCAGCTTGGCAACAATCGCGCGGACCTCGCCGAGCGCGCCACCTGGACCGGGCTGACGATCGGATTGGCTTATAGCGGCACCGCGGCGCTGCTGTATTTCTTCGCACCCGATCTGTTCTTAATGGCGTACGAAGGGGGTGCCGATGAAGCGAACTTTGCGGCGATCCGCGGCACCGTGGTGATTTTGCTGCGGTTTGTCGCACTGTACTTCCTGTTCGACACCATGCAGATCGTGTTCGCGTGCGCCATTAAGGGGGCGGGCGATACCCTGTTTGTGATGTTGGCCGCAGGCGTGGTCTCGTTCCTGGGAGTGACCATCGGCCAGATTGGTTCCGTTTACTTCGATGGCGGTCTGTACTGGTGGTGGAGTGTGATGACCGCCTGGCTATTCGCGCTGGCGGCGATCTACCTCGCCCGGTTCCTGCATGGGGGGTGGCGAACGATGCGCGTCATCGAGAAGCAGTACGCGGGCGAGGTGTCCGACCCCGGAAATGCCCCCGACGACGACACAAAGCCTTCGCCCGAGGTGGCCGAAGTGGTGTGATGTTATCTAGACAAGCTCGCGCAGCAAGCATCGCTATATTGCGCCGGTTGCGAGCAGAGAGAGCCGTTTGGTAGAGCGGCCTGTGAAGTGGCGTCTTGATTGACGATTCTAATTTCATGGCCAACAAACGCTCTCACCGCAAAGATGATGCGAAGTCGGTAACGCCTCATCATCTTTGGGCGATGCTTCTGGTGCTGATCGTGTTCTCGTTACTCCTCTTGCTGGCAGCCTTTGAGAGCCGTTTTCCCATGCCGGTTGGGTTGCATTGGACCATTGTAGGGGTACTCATCCTTTTGGCGTTATATGCTAACAAAGTAGTCTATTTGGTTAAAAATGGGACTTTCATACTGCCACAACAGCGTTGCAGCGGATGCAGGACAGTCGTAGTCGATGCTGCGATGGCCGAGTCAGAAGAGAGGATTGAATGCCCGGCATGTGGCCTGCCTTGGACACGCCCTGACTACAAGGTCTCGCTATCCGGACTGGGGCTATTGGTGATGATCTGGTTTTTCGTCGCCATCCTTGGTTTTATCCCGCCTCACTTCAAGCCAAACGAGGAGCTTAAGGAAGTTCAAGGAGTTGTCCTTGAATTGGGCCGCAAGAGTGGCTCGTTCTCTTTGCGAATTGCGTCCGACGACGGAGAGCACTTCATGCGCGTCGATAGCCCTGAAGCCGATCTAGCGGGAACTCTCAAGGTCGGCGAGAGCATTCGCGCTAAGTTAGACGGCCACTATGTCGTGGAACTTGCCGGCGAAGCAGGAATGCTTTTTAGCTACGAGCAGTACCAGGCTAGGAAATCAAAAGATCTAGCCACGGCCGTTGGCGGCATCGTGTTGTGCGGCGGTTTTATCGGGTGGTATGGTTACGTGCTCTACTCTCGGAACCGTCAAAAGCCGACCGAAATCAAAGCAATTCGTTGAGCGTCTCGAGTTGTCGATTTTGCAGAATGTTCGTGACGGAGAAGCTGTGCATAGGCGAGGTGTCCGCTCGCCAGTCCCCCCTGGAAATCGCCGCCCGCGACGATTCCCAGCCATTACCTTGAGACAGTTAAAATCGGCAGGATCTGCCAGTTTCCCGGCCGCCAATTCCTGCCTTTACAGGGGGCCGAGGGCCTGCGGCTGACCGTTTCCGCATGGGCTGCGGGCGATCCACAAAACGCGCAATCCAGTTGGCGAGCGACGCAATCTAGGCAATAATCAATGGCTTGGCAGCGTGCGTTTGGACGCTGCCGACCCTGCCCACGGTTTCCCGTCGTTCGACGGTCTCCCGCTTCGGCACTTGTGCGAAGGAGACTCCCTCTGCAATCCGCGCGTCCGTTCTATCAGTATTCCACCTTCGCCATCGTTGCGTTGGTGCTGCTACGTCTGGCGGTTGGCTGGCACTTCTTCAAAGAAGGTTCGTCCAAGCTCGATCCCAAGAGCAAATTCAGCTCGACCGGCTTTTTGTCGGCAGCCAAGGGGCCGCTCGCCCCGATGTATCACAACATGATCTGGGATGCCGACGGTCTGTATCGTCTCAGCATCGAAGACACCCGCGACGCCTGGCAGGCGTTCCGCGATCAGGCGGCCAGCCACTATGGCTTCGACGAAGGTCAGCAGCGGCAAGCCGATGGCGTGCTGAAGCGCTACGAACGTCAGCTCAACTGGTACATCGGTAGCCAGCAGGCCGATATCGACGAGTATCTCGAAGGCCTTCAGCGGCGCGACAAGTACCGCGGCCGCGCCGAAGACCTCGATAGCGAAGACATCGCTAAGAGCCGCGCCTGGACCGAAGTCCCCACACTGCGCGGGCAACTCAACACGATCGAAGGCGATCTGAAGAAAAAGCGTGACAGTTGGTTGCGCACGATCGACGGCATCTGGGCCAATTACGAGCGCGACATGAACGCGGTCGCTGGCGAAGAGGCGTCGCAAAGCCGCCTGAGCCTCACTCGCGTGGGTCGCCGGGCGTTCGACAGCGTGACGGTTGACCGCTTTATTCCGTACTTCGATTTGGCCATCGGCGTACTATTGGTGGTGGGGCTGTTTACTCGCGTGGCCTCGCTGGCCGGCGCGGCGTTTCTGGCTTCGGTAGTGCTGACGCAATGGCCGTGGGCTCCCGACGCTGCTGCTACGTATTATCAATCTGTGGAGCTGTGTGCCTTGCTGGTATTGGCAGGGACCGCGGCCGGCCGCTTTGCTGGCTTGGATTTCTTC
>JAEZGD010000477.1 GCA_023417165.1 Planctomycetota bacterium | reverse complement strand
CACGTTGTACTCCACATAGTCGAGCACTTCCGACACCGTATCGCCCTTGATCACCGCTTCGAGCTGCACGTCACCGGTTTCGTTGACATCGACGTGCACCGTGTTGGTGTCGCCGAACAGGTTGTGCAAGTCGCCGAGGATCTCTTGGTAAGCGCCGATCAGAAACGCGCCCAAATAGTACGGCGTGCCGTTGTAGGTGTGTAGTTGCAGTGTCCGGCGCACATCGCGGCGGTCGATGAACTGGTCGATCTTGCCGTCGCTATCGCACGTGATATCGCCTAGCACCGCGTGACGCGTGGGCCGCTCGTTCAGGCGATGAATCGGCATCACCGGGAAGAGCTGCTTGATCGCCCAACTGTCAGGCATCGACTGGAACAGCGAGAAGTTGCAGAAGTAGGTGTCCGACATCAAATTGTCGAGCCCCTGCAATTCCTCGGGGACATATTCCATCTGATCGAACATCCGCACGATCTTGCGGCAGGTCGCCCAGAACAGGTTCTCGGCCAGGCTGCGCTGGCTGAGATCGACATAGCCTGCGCAGAAGTTATTGATCATCATGTCGAGCGCTTGCTGGGCGTCGTGATACGCCTCCAGGACATTGCGCACGGTGACGTTCTTGTAGGTATCCAGCAGGTCGCGCAGCGGCTGATCGGCGCCTTCAGGCAACTGCTCGTTCGGATCGCCGTTGCCTTGGCCCGACACGCCCAGCACGCCAAAGATTAGCGCGCTGTGATAAGCGACAATCGCGCGACCGCTTTCGCTGATGATCTGGGGATGCGCCACGCCGGCGTCATCGCAGACCGACTGAATGTGATACACCACGTCGTTGGCGTACTCTTGCAGCGTGTAATTGACGCTCGATTCGAAGTTGGTCTGCGAACCGTCGTAATCGACGCCCAGGCCACCGCCGACGTCGAGATACTCCAGGCCGCCACCCTTCTTCACCAGGTCGGCATAGGTGCGCGCCGCTTCAATCAGCGCGCCTTTCACGTGGCGAATGTTGGTGATTTGGCTGCCCAGATGGAAGTGCAACAGCTTGAAGCAGTCGGCCATGCCGCGCTCGCGCAGTTCTTCCAGGCCGTGCAGGATTTCGGTAACGGTCAGGCCGAACTTCGAGCGATAACCGCCTGACGACTGCCAGCGACCCGAGCCGCGCGCCGCCAACTTCACGCGCATGCCGATCTGCGGGCGCACGCCGATCTTGTCGGCATAGCGTAAGATCAGTCCCAGTTCGGTGTACTTTTCGACGACGGGAATTACGCGCCGACCGAGCTTCTGCGCCATCATCGCCATCTCGATGAACTCGGCGTCTTTGAAGCCATTGCAGATGATCGGCGTGCTGGCGTCGGTCATCGCGACGACGGTCAGCAGTTCGGGCTTGCTGCCTGCTTCCAGACCGAAGCCATAGGGGCGGCCATACTCGACAATCTCCTCGACGACGTGCCGCTGCTGGTTCACCTTGATCGGATAGACGCAGCTGTACTTCGACTTGTAGCCGTAGTCGCGAATCGAGTTGGCGAACGCGTCGTTGATCTCGCGCAGGCGGTCCTTCAAGATGCCGTTGAAGCGCAGCAGGATCGGCAGATCAATACCGCGCAACTGCAGCCGGTAGACTAATTCCTTGAGAGCAATGGCGTGGTTCGCATCCTTTGTGGGATGAGCGAGCAGGTTGCCATTCTGACCGACCGAGAAATAGCCTTTGCCCCAGCGCGGGACTTCGTACATTTCGCTGGCGTCGGTGGTGGACCAAAGTTCCACGGCTTCTTTGAGCATCGAGCGCGACTCACTTCAAAGGAGATGTGCGTAAGCGGAAAACAAGTGATTATAGACCAGGGGGGCAGGCGTCTATAGGGCTTGGGTGTCCGGGGCGATGAAATTCCCGTATAGTTTTCTGTAGGGGTCGGCCGGAAGAGCGAGACCGCCGACGACCCCTTAATGTGTGGTTTTGGCTTTTTCTCGCGCCGCGGCAGGCAGCGCCGCCTGGCCCGCGACGCCCATTGGAAGGATCTCATGTTGATGCGATTGCGCTGGTTGGCCAGTCATTCGTTGAGCGGCCTGCACGCCGCGGCCGCCCTGGTGCGCGGCGAAGAACTGGTCGATAGCCAACTGGCCGAGGCCCTCGCTGGCCCCGCCGCCGAGCTACAGCAAGAAATTGTGGCTGCAAATCTGCCAGCCGATCGCTTCTGGCGGATGGCCTGCGCGCTGGCGACTACGTTTGACAACAACCGCCAACTGGCGAAGATGGCGGCCTATCGCACGCTCGGACATGCCTCCCCCAACGAACTGTCGGTCCGCATCGGCGGGCGAATCTCCGACGTCGAGGCGGCGTTGCTGCGCGTCAAACCGCAAGTGGTCGAAGAACTAGCCCTGCGGCGCGGTCCCCTGCGCGAGCAATGGGAAGCGCGCGGGCCGGGGCTGCTCTCACGCATCTTTGCGCTCACCGATCCGAAGCTGATGGTGGATGCCGCCGACATCGTGCTGGTGCTACCGGCTCTCGGCGGCGGCGGCGAAGCGCAGCTGCAAAATAACTCGGTCCGCATCGAAGCGGTGCTGACGCATCCGCATCCGCAACTGCCCGAAACCGTGCGCCTGGGCTGGATGCTTTCGCAACTCCATCTGGACTTGCCGCACTTTTCGGAAGCGATGCAGATCGACCGACTGCCGCATGTCGCGGCGCTAGCGATGCTGCCGGCGACATTGGCCGCCGCCGAGCAAGTCGAACTGGCATCCTTCAACGACGAAACGGTCCGCCTGGCGATCGACGCCTGGCAAGTGCGGACGCTCGGCGCCGCCGATCCGGTTGATGTCGTGATGCGCTGGTGGGAAGCCTATGCCGAAGCTCGCCCGCCCTTTGAAGTCGCCTTCAAGGCGCTGGATGAAATGCTGGAGTAGTCAGTAGTGGCGAGTGGTTGGTGGGGAGAAAGCATTGCTAAGAACGGCTGGCGAGGACGCCTTCGAGTTCGATTTTCTGTCCTTCGGCAAGCAGCGCCGCACAACGTGGGCCAATCAGGTCGCGATAGTCGGGGCAGAGCGAATTTAGGAGCGGAACTGCGGCGCGTTCTGAAGGCGACTGTGCGATCGTGATGGCAGAGCTGTTCGCGGGCAACATTGCGTCGCATACGCCGCGCCATTGAATCGGGTGGTGCGTTCTTAACCAAGCGAAGATCAGCAAATCGGGCGGATCGGCATCTCCTACGAACCGCCACTCAGCATGCTTGGGTAAGGTTTCGAGAGCAGCAGCGTCGGGAAGCCCGTATCCTCCTGCGATTGCGATGGCTGAACCAGTCGCGGCCAATTGCATGCGAGAAACGCAGGCGGGCTTTGTCGTGTAGACGATGGTAGCTGCGCTTTCTACGTCGCCTTGGCGCTCAAACTGATCAGGCATCAGGATGGCAAATTCGCCATCGTCTTGCCGCCTGAACCACGACTCAATTTGCGTTGTGAGGTCCTCTGGCACGTGCTGATGCTCCCGGATTGTCCGCAGTATCACTCATAAAACGTCGGGCCGTCAAACTCGTAGCCAAACGCCTTGCTAGCAGTCATAATCCCGGCTTTGCTGCCCGCTTTCCACTCGCCACTCGCCACTCGCCACCTCATGCGTCTCTCTCTCATGATTACCTGCCTGGGCGATGTGATGCGTCCGGCGGCGGGGATTGCGACGGTGAATCTGCTGCGGCGGCTGGGGCATACGATCGACTTTCCTGAAGCCCAGACGTGCTGTGGGCAGCCAATGTTCAACAGCGGCTTTCGCGATCTGGCGCGTGAGCAAGCGAAGCATACGATTGGCGTGTTCGAAGCGGCGGAAGCGGTTGTGACGCCTTCGGGCAGTTGCGCCGCGATGGTGAAGGCCGAGTATCCGCACCTCTTTGAGCCCGACGACCCCTGGCACGCCAAGGCGGTGGCGCTGGCGGCCAAGACGTTCGAACTGAGCGACTTGCTGGTCAACAAGCTGGGCGTGGTCGACGTCGGAGCCAAATTCGCCGGGCGAGTGACCTACCACTTTGCCTGTCACTTGCGGCTGTTGGGGCAGCAGGACGAAGTGCCGAAATTGCTGGCTCACGTCGCCGGGGCGACTTATGTGCCGCTGGTCCGGTTGGATCAATGTTGCGGATTTGGCGGGTCGTTCTCAGTGCGCTATCCACAAATCAGTGGGCAAATGGTCGGCGACAAGACGTCGTGCATCGTTGCGACCGGAGCCGGCGCCGTGGTCAGTACCGATACCGGCTGCCTGATGAATATCGGCGGCAAGCTGCATCGGGACGGTCGGCAGATCGAAGTGCTGCACCTGGCCGAGCTTCTGGACCGCCGGTAGGCCGCGATTTGAGCTTGCTGGCGGCGCAATCTTTTTGGGTTTGGCAAGTTGCGATCTTGCGGGTTTTTCGGTCGTAGGGGTCGCGCCAGCGGACGGGCGGGAAAGCAGCGTTCTCCGGCGGTTTTCGCTTAAGTTTCTAGCTTGTAGCTCGCGCGCCTCTAGTTAGATTCAAAAAGGAGAGCCGATGCGAGTCGCTTTGCATCGGCCTGGCGCTGTCTCAT
>JAEZGD010000466.1 GCA_023417165.1 Planctomycetota bacterium | reverse complement strand
GCAATGAAGTGCCTCCACTTTCTCTTCTCAGTGGTTGCCGCAAGCTGCCTGACCGCGAGTGCCATGGCCGCGCCAATTGCCTTCAATTTTGAGGAGTTGGCAGTCCAATCGTCGGCGACCATTACGTCGACGCAGGGCGGAATCACCATGACCATCACGCGCAACGATGGCGGCAATCTTGAGATTATGAACTTAAGCAGTTCAGCAAATGCGAGTTTTGGTAACCGCACCTTGGGCAATTTCATTCCACCCTACAACTCGATCCTTCGCATCAATTTCTCGCAGGCGATCGTCGACGCAGCACTTAGTTTTGGCGATTACAACCAAGACGACGATAGCCCGGTGACCCTGCAAGCATTCTCGGGACTCAATGGCACCGGTAGTTTGATTGATACGGACACAACGAACTTTTTCGGCAATAACAGCATTGAATTGGGACAATCAGGACCGCTCGTTTTGTCGGTCGCTGGCACTGGAATTACCAGCTTGATCCTCACTTCCGGCGGCCAATTTCCGGGCACACTCTTTGTTGACAACGTCGTTGTCAACGTGGCTTCGGAAGTGCCGGAACCAGCCAGCCTGCTCACGTTTGGCATCGCTGGGCTTGCGGCGGCAACCGTTGGTTGGCGTCGACGACGCACTGTGAAGGCGTAAAACCGCCTGATGCCAAGAACTGTGACAGGCCGTCGCCCGCTGCGACGGCCTGTTCGCTTTTGTACCGCTTCGTGGTCTGATCATTCTTCAAGCTCAGCATGAATCATGGTACGACCATCCGAGGTGAATGCTACAAATTCTAACTGCGGAGGAACTAGCGCGTGCTTTCGTCAGCGTTTCCTCTGGCCATAGAATAACGGCATGCCTGTGCGGCACGGGAGACTTGCCATGGCGACTTACGTGAGCACGATCAAGTTCACCGAACAGGGCATCAAAGCGGTCGGCGAAACGACGCGACGTGCCGCAGCCCTGAAAACGGCAGCCCAAAAGTTTGGTGTCGAAGTCAAAGAGATCTATTGGACCCTGGGCGCCAGCGATGGCTTACTGATTTTCGACGCGCCCGACGAGCCGACCGCGACAGCTGTCGTTCTGTATTTGGGCTCGCTCGGCAACGTACAAACGACCACCGCCAGGGCGTTCACGGCCGAGGAAATGGATCAGGTCCTGGCAAGGCTGCACGGTTAAGCGCTGCCGAAGCGACCGATAGCCCCCAGTTTGCCCGGTCTGCCTCGCTAGTTCATCTGGACCGGTTTTTCTAAGCCGTATAGTATTTGCAATCCTAGTATCGCTTCTAAGATGGCGCACGCGCCACGGCGCTCTTTGTTTCCGCTTCTTGAAAGGTTTGCCCCGGCATGACACCCGATTTGCCGCTGCCGATGTCGGCTTCGTACGCTTCGACTAGCTATCAGCGCCAGCGCCAAATGACGCTGGGCGACTTGCTGCTGGAAAATCGCATCGTCTTCCTCCAAGGCGAGATCCATACCGGCAATGCCAACGAAGTCGTGATGAAGCTGCTGTACTTGCAGAGCGAAAACCGCCGCAAGGACATTCACTTCTATATCAACTCGCCGGGTGGCGACGTCGTCGCGACGCTGGCCATCTACGACACCATGCAGATCCTGAGCTGCCCCGTCGCTACCTACTGCGTCGGTCAGGCGG
This sequence comes from Planctomycetota bacterium, assembly GCA_023417165.1. Lineage (GTDB taxonomy): Bacteria > Planctomycetota > Planctomycetia > Pirellulales > Pirellulaceae > JAEZGD01. The sequence goes on along the minus strand of JAEZGD010000466.1, from coordinate 3,241 downwards.
CCAGCGGCGGCGCGGTCCTGCTCGTCGGTGGCACCAAGGGCAAGCGCTTCATCCTGCCCAACGCCCGCGTGATGCTGCACCAGCCGTACGGCGGCGTGCAGGGTCAGGTCAGCGATATCGAAATCCAGGCGAACGAGATCATTCGCGCTCGCGAACAACTCAACCAGATCATCGCCAAGCACACTGGCCAGCCGATCGAGCGGATCGCCAAAGACACCGATCGCGACTTTTTCCTGGGTGCCGAAGAATCGAAGAACTACGGCATTGTCGACCACATCCTCACTCGCCCGCCGATGGAAAACATCGAGGAAGAGTAAGGGCCACTTGTTCTTGGTCCCTTGCCATTGGCAAAGCCTTAGCAAGTGACCACTGGCCAGTCACAAGCCGACAAAACACCGACGCATCCACTTCCATAGAAGTCTGAACCTATGCCAATGATTCCCTACGTCGTCGAAAAGAGCGGTCGCGAAGAGCGGGTGTACGACATTTACAGTCGCCTGCTGAAAGACCGCATCGTCTTCCTCGGATCGCAAGTCAACGATGAAGTTGCCAATGCGATCGTCGCCCAGATGCTGTTTTTGCAATCGGACGACCCGAAGGCCGACATCCACTTTTACATCAACTCGCCCGGCGGCAGCGTCAGCGCTGGCCTGGCGATCTATGACACGATGCAGTTCGTCACGTGCGACGTGGCGACCTATTGCATCGGTCAGGCGGCCTCGATGGGCGCGGTGCTGCTCGCCGCTGGCCATGCCGGCAAGCGTCACGCGCTGCCCAACGCCCGCATCATGATTCACCAGCCGTTGGCCGGTATGCAGGGCACCGCCGAAGAAATCTTGATCCACGCGAAGGAATTCAAGCGGATCAAGGAAAAGATGAACAACATCCTGCTCAAGCACACCGGGCATCCCTTCGACAAGATCGAAAAGGATACCGATCGCGATCGCTTTATGAGCGCTGATGAAGCGTGCGAATATCGCTTGATCGATAAGGTGATCGAGCGGATGCAGATTCCCGAAGCGGCCCCTGCGAAGTAAGCAGGCCGCGCAATTTGGTGGGCAAGGGTGCGAATCCCTCGCCGCCACCAAATGCCAATCACGCCAGGCGGCGCTGCAAGTCACCATCGGTCGCTTGCAGTGCCCTTGGGCTCGCCCTCACAAGGATGTGAGGAGACCAGACTCACGGAAGAGTTGCCATGACGCTTCAAACGCTTGCTCGCTGGTGCGTCTGCACGGTGATCGTCGGAGGGCTCGCCCTGTCGCTGGGCTGTCGCCGTCGCGATCCGTACACCGACGGCTATCTTGAGATCACGCGCGCCGAAAAAATGGATTTGGAAGACCAAATCTACGCGCTCGAAGATCAGGTTGCGCAGCGCGACCGCGAAATCGAAGCTCTTCGTGGTCGTACGCCGACCGGTAAAGCCTCCGGCTCGCGCCGCGCGCCTGCCGCCACTCCACCCACGATCGATGACAGCGAACTGTTGCCGCCAGCGATCGAACCTGGCGTCCCGTTCGAGCCACAGATTGAACTGCCGCCGGTCGAAGCCACGCCCCAAGCCAAGGCCAAGACCAATACCAAGACCTCGCGCAATACGCCCACGCTTGCCAAACCGCCCGCCGTGGCGCTCGTCGAACATACCGAACTGTCACCGCCAGACGATGGCGAAACCGAACCTGCTGAAGCGCCGTCGGAAGCCGCGGAATCGCCAGCACCAGCCGGCCGCGCAGCACAAGCCAGCTTTCGCGCGCCGCAAGCGCCGACCGAACTCGAAGACACGCTGGTGACCAACCTGTTCATCAATCCCTTTCATACCAAGGGAGTGGAACTCGATCAGCAGCCTGGCGACGACGGCATTACGCTGCTGTTTGAGCCCCGCAATGCCGCCGGGCAATGTGTGCCGCAAGCGGGTGAAGTCACGATTGTGCTGCTCGACCCGGCCATCTCCGGTGAAAGCGCCCGCGTCGCCCGCTGGGAACTTTCGAAGACCGAAGTCGGCAAGCGCATTCTCGATGCTCGTCCCGAACGAGGCGTGAAAGTGCAACTCAAGTGGCCCGACGAACGTCCGCAACACGGCAAGTTAAAGATCTTCGTGCGCTACACGAATACCGACGGCGAACTGATCGAAACGCGTAGCGATGTCTTCATCACGTTGCCTGGCGAGCTTTCGCAGCGTTGGACGCCGCGCCGGGAATAACCTTCGCGCCGTTGGTCGTTGCGCGTCGGATCGAGGACGACCGTTGGTGTGTGGAAGCGGATCGTACGCTCTTCGCCCTGAAGACTTGCTGCATGAACGCGCCGCGGCTCTTACCCGACGACGAATACAACCAGGAATTGGTCGCGCAGACGCATCCCGCCGACTGGCGAAACCCCAGCCCCAGCGGTGTCTATAACCTCGTCGTCATTGGTGGCGGAACGGCAGGCATCATCTCGGCTTTGGGTGCGGCCGGACTCGGAGGCCGAGTCGCACTCGTCGAACGCCACATGCTCGGAGGCGACTGTCTGAATTATGGTTGCGTTCCCAGCAAAGCGCTGCTGCGCGCCGCCCGCGCGGTCTATGACGCCACGCAACTGCACGCGTTTGGTGTCGAACCGTCGGCCGCGGCCAAGGTCGACTTCGCCGCCGTGATGCAGCGGATGCGGCGTCTGCGGGCGAGCATCAGCCATCACGATTCCGCCCAGCGTTTTACTCGCCTAGGCGTCGACGTCTATTTCGGTCAGGCGAAGTTTCTCGATGGCAGCAGCATCCAAGTCGGCGAGCAAACACTGCGATTTCGCCGCTGCATTTTAGCTACGGGCGGCCGCTCTGCCCTGCCGCGGATCGAAGGCTTGGAAGCCGCCGGATATCTCACCAATGAAACCATTTTCTCGCTTACCGAACCGCCGCCGCGGCTGCTGATTCTTGGCGGCGGGCCGATTGGTTGCGAACTCGCCTTGGCGTTTCGCCGGCTAGGCAGCGACGTGCTGATCGTGCACCGTGGTTCGCAATTGCTGCCGAAAGAAGAACCCGACGCTGCCGCGCTGGTGCAAGCACAACTTCAGCGCGAAGGCGTGCAGGTCTTCACGTCAGCCACGGTGCGTCGCTTTGAGAAAGTCGTCGTCCGCGCCGTTGGGCGACAGCGCGCGATTATCGACGTCGGCCAGCGCAGCGAGACCGTCGAAGTGGATGCCATCCTGGTCGCGACCGGGCGAGCGCCCAACGTCGAAGGACTGCAACTAGAAACTGCCGGCGTCGAGTACACCG
>JAEZGD010000463.1 GCA_023417165.1 Planctomycetota bacterium | reverse complement strand
GCGCAAGCCGCGCGACTCGTCGGCCGAGAGGCTGCCGCCTTTTTCGGCAGGATTCTCGCCTTCGTATTTGCCAAGGCGTGGTTCGATGAAGCGCTCGGTCACCAGCGTGATCACAATCGTCAGGAATGGCACCGAAGCAATCGAAAACCACAAGTTCGCCGTCAAGCCAATCGAAACCGTGGGATCGACGAGGTGAATGGCATCGTTAGTGAATTCGGTCAGCACCGCATCGAGCTGCTTGATCAGCATGTTCACCGTGAACGCGCCAGCCACCGCTGCAAAGCCCGCCGCCAGACCAGCGAGCGGATGTCGCCCCACGCTCAGAAATGCGGTGCCTGCGAGCGGAATCAAGACCAGGTAACCAGCGTCCGCGCCGACGCTCGCCAGAATGCCCACAAACACCAGGATATAAGCCAGAGCGCGACGCGGCGAGACAATCACCAGTTTGCGAATCAGCGCGTTGACCAGACCTGCTTCCTCGGCCACGCCAGCGCCGACCATGGCCACAATCATCAGCCCCACGGCTGTAAAGTTCATGAAATTGTGAATCAGTCGCTCGTACATGAAACGCACGCCGCCGCTGGTCAGCAGGCTATTGACCGACGCCGAGGCATCGTCCAGTTCGTGCGTCTCGGCATTCAGCACCTGATAGTCGATGCTGACGCCCAACAGGTAAAAGACGTGCGAGAGGACGATCACGATTGCGATCAGGATCAAGAAGATGATCGCGGGATGCGGCACCTTGTTGCCTACCCGTTCGACCACGTCTAAAAGCTTTTGCATCGTGGTCTTTGGCAGTGTGTCCGGCGAACTCATGGAAGAGCATCCTTAGTGGATAGCCAGCAAGCGTTCAAAGTAGTAATGATCGAAGCATCGGTTCAATACAGAGGCAGTAGCCAGGGAACAAGAATCACGCTAACCAACATTACAATCAAAGCGAACGGTCCGCCGATGCGCACGAAGTCGCCAAACGAATAGTTACCAGGACCGACCACCAGCGTGTTCACGGGCGAAGAAACCGGCGTCACAAAGGCAGTTGAAGCTGCCAGCGCGACAATCATCGCAAACGGAAACGGAGAAGCGTCTAAATCTTTGGCAATCGCCAGCGCCACCGGCGCCATCAGCACAGCGGTGGCCGTATTGGAAATGAATAACCCGAGGATGGCGGTTAATGCAAACAACGTGGCCAGGATGGCATACGTACCCATGCCGCCGGCCGCCGACATCAGGCCATATGCGGCGATTTCCACACCGCCGGTCCGATCCAGGGCTAATGAAAATGGCAGCATGCCGACGATCAGGACGATTGTTTTCCAGTCGATCGACCGATACGCACTCACCAGATCGACGCAGCCAAAAGCGCCCATCAATAAGCAGCCAATGAGGGCCGCTTGCACGTTGGGAATGACCCCACTGATCATCAGGCCCACGACCAGTGCCAGGCAGATCAGCGCCTGCCACGACTTGCCAGCCACCGGCAACACGTCGGCATGCTCGGCGGGCAAGTTCATCACCAGCAAGTTCTTGCCGTTACGTTGCAAGTTTTGAATCGACTTCCAGCGGCCGATCAAAAGCAACGTATCGCCTAGTCGAAGCTTTTCTTCTCGCAAGTTTAGTTCGGCCGCCACATTGCCATGCCGCAATCCGATCATGGTCAGCCCGGTGCGCTGTCGTAGCCGCATCTCGGTGACCGTCTTGCCGATCAGGTCGGAATCGGCCGGCACGATCACCTCGGCCATACCGATCTCTTGCGAGCAGTCGACAAAGTAGTCGCCGGTCAGCGGCAGCGCTTCCAGCGCATAACGCTCGCGCAACGTTTCGGCATGGGCGCTACCGCCTTGTAAATCAACCAGCAGAATATCGCCAGCTTGCAGCTTGGTCGTCGCGCTGGGCTGCAACAGCTCTCGCCCGCGCTGCACCGCGACGAGATTGGTGCCGTACTCGTCGCGTAGCTTCAGTTCTTCGAGCGCCTTGTTAATCAAAGGCGAACGCGCACTCACTCGGACGCGCGCCTCGCGATGCGCCAGCTTGTACTTGTCGACCCAGTGCGCCAAGCTGGGGCGCTCTGTCAGTTCTTCCTCAGGCGTATTGTTCGGCAGCCAACGCCGCATGAACAACATATAGATAATGCCCAGGATTAAGATCGGTACGCCAAAGGGCGTGAAGCTAAAGAAGTGAAAGGCGTGCGTGCCATTGCTGCTGCGCACCAATTCGCTGTTGATGACCAGATTGGGGGCAGTGGCCACCAGTGTGGTCATGCCGCTGATAAGCGCCGCGAAGCTCAGCGGCATGAGCAGTCGGCTTGCCGTAGTACCAGTGCGCTGGGCGATGCGAATGGCGACCGGAATAAAAATGGCCGTCACTGCGGTCGAACTCATGGTCGCGCCTAGGCCGCAGACCACGACCATCAGCAGCACAATCAGCCAGACTTCGCTGCCGCCTGCGCGGGCGGTGAGCCAGTCGCCCAGTTGCCGCGCGACTCCTGTGCGCACCAGTCCATCGCCAATCACAAACAGGGCCGCGATCAGCACGATGTTGGGATCGGCAAAGCCTGCCAGCGCTTCGCTCATCGTCAGCACGCCGGTAAACGGCAGGACGGACAGCATGATCAGCGCCACTGCGTCCATGCGCGGGCGATTAATGGCGAACATCACGATGGCCGCCACCAGCAGAACTAGCACCAGTCCGAGCTCAAAACTCATGTGCGCCCAATCAAACCAAGAGATGTTGCGCAACAGTCGAACGGCTGCTTGCGGGTGATAGCATCGGCCTGCATGCATCCCATGCTGCGCGACCACTACCAACCCGATGGGCCCGATTCTAGTGAGCCACCAAAGCCGTGACTAGCATGCGTTATCGCATGAAAAGTAGTTGATCACTGAACTTACGTGCTGCTGGGGGCTCGCCGACCTGCCAGGCGAAGGGTGTGCGCAAGTGCACAACCATAGTATTTACCCCCGACTTTAGTTACTGCGAGAGTTTGACGATTGTAAAGGTTATAGCGACCACTTCTCCGGGGATTAAAGTCCGCCGCGTGAGCCCGTCGCCAGCCTTATCGGAGATGCGGCGATGATTTCACGGCTTCTCGCGTATCGGTGGATCATCGGCGCTATGGTGCTTGTGCTGGGGCCAGGTTCGGCCTTGGGCCAAACGCTGTTACCAAGCGTGGGTTCTGGTTTGGCTGGGGAGTCAGAGCTTCCCGATGTGCAGAACGCGCCGGGCGCGTATTTTCCGAACGACTTTCGCGAATCCGAGCCGCTGCCAGATTACGTTTATCAGCGAGAGTACTTCAGCAATCCGCTCGGCGGCGCGCATCAATTGCCGGACTATGCGCCCTATGGCTACGAAACTCGCGACTATCAAAGTGCGCCTGGCGAGCCGCTCTATACGCCGATCGCGCCGCCGGCGCCCGTAACGACCCAGGACCGCGAAGGGCTGGTCGTCGGCGGTTTGTATCCCGGTTCGTTTCTGGCTCCCGGTACGAATACATCGTTCCGCCTGCGCGGCTTTGTGCGTTTGCAGGCCTTGGCCGACCTCGATCCGATTGGCTCGCGCGACTCGTTTGTGCCGAATACGATTCCTGTGCCGCAAACGAGCGGACAGAACTTTAACATGAGTGCGCGGATGAGCCGCATCGCGTTCGAAACTTGGACGCCGACCAATTATTGCGATTGGAACGTGCACACATTTATCGAAGGCGACTTCTTTAATGGCGCCGACCAGGCGGCGGGTGGCGGCGGCAATCCGTTTCGCTTGCGACACGCGTTTTTCGATTTTGGTTACTTTCGCTTTGGCCAACAGAACTCGGTGTTTATGGACGGCACCGCCTGGCCCAGCCTCGTCGACTTCCAAGGTCCCAACGGCTGGATCAACCAGCGTCAACCTTCGGCGCGCGTGACGTTGCCGCTGACCGATCGCACCTTCTGGGCGTTCGCGGTCGAGCGTCCTTTCTCGGACATTGCGACCAACGGCCAAGGCGTGAATGTACAAGAGATGCCCGACCTGACGACGCACTGGCGCTTGGAGACCGATCTGGGCCACGTGCAAGTCGCTGGTTTACTTCGTTCGCTTGGTTATCGACCGAACGGCAGCGACGATATCGCCAGCGAGACCGGCGCAGGCATCAGCGGCAGCGTGGTCTTTCATCCCTGGGCGATTCTGCTCGGCACTAATCCGGTGCGCGAAGACGATCCTTCCGGGCTGACGCGCAGCCGCATCATCCTGCAAGGCATGTGGGGCCCCGGCACCGGACGCTATGTGCAAGATCTGGCAGGGCAGGGCTTCGATGGGCAAGTCGATCCGATCACCGGCGAGTTCGCCTTGGTCGACGCCACCGCGTGGAACGCCAGCTACGAGCATTGGCTGAACGCGTACTGGATGACGAACTTCACCTACTCCCGCGTGCAGGTCGACAACACCGCCGGCCAGCCCGGCAGTACCTACGAGCAAGGCACTTACATGGCCGCCAGCCTGTGGTGGCTGCCGATTCCCCGCATGTCCTTCGGCGTCGAATATCTACGCGGCACCCGCGAAAACCTCGACAACCAATCCGCCGATGCCAACCGCATCAACGCGTTGTTTCAGTACAACTTCTAAGGGCGAAGCAGGTTCTCAAGTTCCACCAAATAGCGATAAGGATAGCCGGGGGTATAGCCGCGAAGTTGTTCGATCCAGCGACTTAATGGCGTGCCCGCGAGTTCCTTGGCGAGCTTCTTTGCAGCCTTATCGTGCTTCCCCAGCGCACAGTTCACGGTGGTGGCGTTGAACTGATAGATGGGCACGACCTCGCATCCGGATTCCTTAAAGATCTGAGCGACTTGCTTATTGCGAAGCATCGTGCGAGGAACCATGACCACATCTGGTTTCAGCACTTCAAGGTCCGCACGAAGATAGGGAACCGAATTGTTCAACTTGGGTTTGCCTGCATAGTCTTTATTATCCTTCCCTCGGATCGAGAACTTGCCCACGTTGGCAGCGGCGATGGATTCCAGCAAGTCGACAGGCTTGGTGAACTCATTCTCGAAGCGACGAAGGACATAGAAAGCTGCCGCAACGAGCAGGCTGCCATTAGAGAACGGAGCCATGTGCACGTTCGGAAAGTATCCTGTCTTGGCATGCACGGTGGCCGAGGCACGATGGCGATTAAACCGCCGTTCGTCTTTTAAGAACTCAGGGATTCTCGCCGGATCCCGTTCGTAGTGTGCAAGATTCTCGGCACTGGCATAGATCAGCAAACCTCCCCAGCGTCCGTATTGCTTGCCAACGAACGGAATGCTGGGAGCCAGCGGATAGGCCCAATCCGGCGGCTCATGGCCAATCCGGCGGAATTCTTCGAGCAGCGCTGCTTCCAGGTCCGGCGTTGTGCATTGGTTACTGATCATGATTCAACAGTACCACGCCTGCCTGCGCGACGACGGGGTGCTGCGTCACGATTCCTGTCGCCGCAACATGGCGATTGGCTTGGGAACCCTATTCGGTCACGTTCCCATCAAGAGGCCGGCGATTGCCGGCGCGTGCTGTTGTGCACTTGGTCCCGCCCATTTCGGGCGTAAGTGCTTGCCACTAAAGAAGTACCGGAGGTGGGAGTCGAACCCACACGCCCTTTCGGACACAGGATTTTGAATCCAGCGCGTCTGCCATTCCGCCACTCCGGCGCGGTTGCGTAGGGCGACATTATGCCGTATCTGGCATGGCTTTCAAGTACACCAACCCAGCCTTTGCATAACTCGCCTGTTAGCCGTCGAGAAGGTCCGCCTCCACCACCTCGCCAGGCAGGGCAGGGCGGGCCGGCGACGACCACTGAATATCGATGCGGGCGTGCAAATGCTCGACCACATCGCCGATCTCGACGTGCTTGTTCAGCAGCTTGTCGACCACCTGGCCGAGCGAAATCTCGCCCAGTTCCTCGCACACAAACGCATGCGGCTCGGCGACCGGCACCTGAGCATAGGACGCATCGGGCGGGGCCGAGGTTCGCCAGTCGCGCGGCGTCACCAGGAACGTGCGGCGGACGCAGCCAAACGGATACTGAGCCGTCGCCCGCTGCTCGAGGTGTGCCAGTGCCGGGCGAGACGACGCGCGAATCCCGCCATCGGCGACGACTTCGGCATCGGGCGTCATTTCGCAAAACAGCGTGCGCGCCTGCTGCTGGGCTTCGTCCAGCAGCAAATCGCTCAGGCGAGGCGGCACGGCTAAACGCTTGTGGATCGCTTCGACCAGGCTGTTGAAATATCGCTGTAGCGACTGCTGGCTGACGACTTGTAAATAGTGGTTCCAGCGCGCGGCGAGATCAGGCTGCTTCATCCGCGCCATGAGCTTGACGAAATCGCCGGTGGCTTCCGCCTGCGGGCAATGTTGCCGCAAGTGAGCCAGTTGTTCGAGCAGCGCCTGTCGAGCCAATTGACGCAGCGCTTGGACTTGCGGTTCCAGCGCGGGCCGCGCTTTATCGATTGGAAAGAATAAGGTTTCTTGCTGGCTGTACCAATCCATTGCCAGCGAACTGGCGAGCGAACGCATCGCATAGTCGGTCTGGCCGCCTGCGGCGTCGGTCGCATTGTCGTCGAGATCGAGGTAACGGGTGGCGACGCTATCTTTCTGCCCGGTGCTGCTCAGCCATTGATGCGACGCCTGTTCGGCCAGATGCATCGCCAATGACGAGAGCACATTGTGTCCCAGGCCATTGAAGCGCACCATGCGAAACGATCGCAGCTTCAGATCAGTTTGTAGCTCGGCGTCGGGTTGCGGCTCGCGATAGGTATCGAGCACACCGCCCAGGGGCGTGGCAACATCGCAGTACAGATAGTCGGCGACGCGAGCGACTTGTTCTTCGTACGCTTCCGACGAAAGCTCGCTGCCGAGATCGAGATAATATGCGTGATTGAGCGGGAAATCGTTGCTCTCGAAGACCGCGGAACGCGTCGTCGAGCCAGCCAATCCTTCGGCACCGCAGCGGGCGTAATGTTGCAGCTCGGTAAGGAAGGCGACCGTGTTAGCCAGCGCGAGCTGCGCTTGGGTGGGACACTGATTGGTGGAGCTGGTGAAGATGACCGAGACGTCGAGTTCGTTCGTGCCCAGGCGTTTGGTGATGTTGCGAACGGCGTAAGCGAGTTCCAGTAGCGCGCCTCCACCAGTACCGCCGCTGCACGAACCGATCAAGAATACGCGCGGCGGTACGTGGCGTACGTCGCCAGGCGCTACTTGTTCGAGGGCTTTGGCAGCAGTGCCGTTGGTGAGCGCCGCCAAACGCGGGCGCAACTTCGAGACAATCGCCGCGGCATGATCGAGCACCGCGAGACGACCCCAAGGCCGCATGCCGAGGGTCTCGCCCGACTTCGGAATGTTGTAGAGCCAGCGACGGCCGAGCCAGCCTAGCAGTTCGTCAGCTTCTGCGCGATAGTCGTGCGCTTGGCGCAGCGGCACATGCACAATGTCTTGCGAATCGAGATGGCGAGCGCCGCTGTGCTTCAGCACCGCACCATCGGTCTCGACAGCGAGCGTGGGAAAGCCGTCGCGCGCCGCAGCATCGCCCCAGCGCTGCCGCAACTGCGCCACCAAATGTTCCAGCGCCAGCACACCGGTGCGACCGACGCCAATAAACATCGCCGGGCGAAGGCTGGCGGGCGTTTGGGCGATCGGCTCGGGCGGCAGATCGGTATTCGAAGCAGCAACTTGTACTACGGGAATCTCTTCGCGAGCCGTTGAATGACGGCGCGCCGCAGTGACTGGCCGCGAGGAGGTGACCGGACGTGAAGCGGTCACGGGACGCGCCGCAGTCACCGGACGCTCGGCCGTTTGCGGACGCGCTGGGGGCGCCAGCGGTTCCGTGCAGTTTTCAGGCGTGGGGCTGGTCGGCAGATTCGCAGTGCGCGTGTCGTCGTTTTGCTTGGCGCGTGTGTCGTGTTCGTCACGCGAGCGATTGGGCGGCAAGTCTACGGGCGTCGCGGGGGCGCGCTGCGCAGCACGCAACGCATCGACAAGCTCGCGGCAACTCGCGAAGCGATCTTGCGGCCGTTTCGACAACGCACGATTGATCACATCGCGATCGGCCGCCGGCAACGCGGAAAGCTGTGGCCGATTTCGCGTGTGTTGAGCCGCCAGTTGCGCGGCGTTGCGGCCAGGAAACGGCAGCACGCCGGTGAGCATTTCCTGATAGACAATCGCCAGGCTATATTGATCGCACGTGCGACTGGCTTTGCCTTCGAAGACTTCTGGCGCTGCATAGGTGGGCGTCATCGCGCCGACCAGCGAACGCGTCTTGTCGGCGATCTCTTTGACCAGGCCAAAGTCGGCCACCTTGGTGCGGCCAGAGACCAGCAGCAGGTTCTCGGGCTTCACATCCAAGTGCTGCAGTGAATGCGTTTGCAGCATGTAATCGAGCGCGTCGGCCGCATCGTGCAAGTAGCCGAGCAGTTCTTCGCGGGGGATGCCAGGCAGGTTCGCCTTGCGGCATTGCTCGAAACGATCGACCAGGCTCATGTCGGCCAGTTCGGTGACGATCATCAACCGGCCATCGACGACTTCGATCCGTTCGAGCGAGAGTAAGAACGGATGGCGGACGAGCTTGATATTCTCCAGCGATTTCAGCTCGCGCGTCGCGCGCTCTTCGGTCAGAAATCCATAGATGATTTTGACGGCCTTCTGCAACCCACCAGGCGCATCGACCTTCCATACTTCGCCATAGCCGCCTGCGCCGAGGCGCGCGGTGGCTACGTAGCCAGGAATCAGCTCTTGTTGTGCACTTGCGCCGACGACCACGACGTGTTCCTTCTACGTTGGCTTACGCCAGGCATTCCGCGCGATCATCGGCGGTTTTGAACAATTTGGCCAGCGACGACGTCGACGCAGGACGCGCCAAACGATCGGTGGCCACCAGACGCAGACCCAGCTTAAGGCAAGCGTCTTCGTCTTCACGTTTGCGCAGCCCCATCACGATGGGACGGCATCCAATCTCTTCGCACGCTTCGGCGACCGTGGCCAGTTGCCGCGTTTGACGCGGACTGGTCGCCACTTCGCTGGTCGCTTTGGGATCCAGAATCAAAAAGTCCGGCGCGAAGGTGCTCATCTGTTCGATCTGAGCGCGTCCGCCAAGGAAGTTGATGTACGCCACTTGAATGCCGGCGCTGCTCATGCGAGTGCGCAGCTCGCGAGCACGCGGATCGTCGGTGGCTGCATTGGCGGGAATGCCCACAATCAACCGACCTTCGCCTGCCAGATGACTTAACCTCAGCAGGTGAGCTTCGGTTTCGTCGCGGCGTTCGATTTCGGCCAAAGACAGGTCGACCACCAACTGGGCGTCGCGACCAAGGTTCAGATACGCTTCGGTCGCCAGCAAGCGATAAAGCTGACGAGCTCGATTCACGAGGCCACTGGCACTGGCAGCGGCGAGCGAGAGCGATTGCAGGCCATGCCCAGCGTCGGCCAGCTCTTGAGGTTCGGCACGAAACGCGAAGATGGCACTGCGTTCCAGGTCCAGAATCGGCCCCAAGCGAGGTAATAGGCCGCGATGCAGCAGGCGTTCTTGTAATCGCCGTACCGCCAGAATTTGTTCGCTCGAAGCTACCGAAGGAGCGGCCGGCCGAGAGACGTCTGGCATCGCCAGCGTGGCGCGATTGCGTTCGGCCGATTGGCAGATATTGGCCGCAAAGGTGAATTCGCAATCAGCGATGACAACTACATCGCCGTCGTTCAGCACTACCTCGTCGATGCGATCGCCATTGACGAACGTGCCATTGGTGCTGCCGAGATCACGCAGGCGATACGCGTCGCCTTCGCGTACGATCTCGGCATGTTCGCGTGATACACGTGTGGAGTTGACTTGCAGGTCGGCCGAATCAATGCGGCCAATTTTGAAGGGAAACGTTTGCACCGGCGTCCGTTCGGGCGCGTCGCTGCTGGCGACAAAACGCTCGAGCCAAGGAACGCCGGGAGGTACGGGTTGCATGAGTTGGGTTTGCATACTGTGCCGCCCAGGCATGAGTGCACGCAGGGAGTTCTCCGTCAACTCGACGACCGCGCAGGATCTCGGTCGAGAGTTTGTCACCTCAAACGTAGCACGATTCCGCTTGGTGCGCCGGCAAAATTTGCAGAACGCGGCAAGTAGCAATTAATCGTCACAATCGGCCCGAACTGACCGAAAAGCGTGCGTCGCGGCGCGCTGGAGCGGGATTTTTGTCGCAGCCGGCGCAACGAGCGTTCGTGACCTAGAGTTGTCGTGGACGCTGCGCGCGCGGCGCGATTTGCTGGGCTCGACTGCGAGAGCTATTTATGTCCCGACCATTGCACGTATTACTTGTCGCCCAGGATCGCGCTTTGTTACGCCACGGAGCGCTGGTGCTTCAGGAATTTGGTCTGAGCGTCACCGCGTGCGCCAGCCTCGATCGCGCTCCGACGGCGCTGGCCACGGGCACGATTGACTTCGTGATTGCCGATGACGCGACGCTGGTCGATGACTTGCCGGTGATCCGTCAGTGGAAGGCCGCCAGTGGTCAGCCTCACCTACACGTATTCTTATTGCGCGACGACCGTTCCGAGGTTGACATCGAAGACGCCTTTCAAGCCGGCGTCGATGACTTCTTGCGTAAGCCGATCAGCGCCGGCGAATGGCTCGCTCGGCTGCGCGCTGCGGCCCGCTTTACCGAATTCGAACGCCGTTATGGTCAGCAAGGTTGGAACGATCCCGTGACCGGCTTGGCTTCGCACCAGGCGATGGTTGATCGGCTGCAAGCCGAGTGGAAGTCGCTCGCACGTGGTCGCAAGCTGGCGCTGATAACGCTGGAGGTCGACTTCTTCGAGCGTTGGGAACGGCAACATGGCGAACTCGCCAGCCAGCCGCTGTTGCGCGCCATCGCGGCAGTGATCGAAGAACAAGGTGTCGCCGGGCAGTTCGCGGTCCGGAGCGAAGGCTCGCAATTTGCGGTGCTGCTGCCGGAACATTCGCTCGACAAAGCGGCCAAAGTCGCCGAACGCATTCGCAGTTCGCTTAGTCGGCTGGAAGTGCCTGCGGGTTCCGATCGTCTGACCGCTAGCGTCGGTGTCGCCGTTGCACTGGCCGAGCAAGATACGACGGAAGCCTTTTTGGCTCGGGCGCGACAAGCCTTGGAAGACGCCCAACACTCGGGCGGCGACTGCGTGGCCACGCACGGTCAGTTCGAGGATGAGCGGCGCAAGTGGTCGCAGCAAGTTAGTAGCGGCAATCCGTTTGCCTCATGCATTGCTCGCGATGTGATGACGCCGTTTGCGATTGAGCTGAACGCCACCGATACGCTCGATTACGCGGCGGCGCTGCTGGCGCAAATGCAGCTCGAAGCACTGCCTGTGGTCGACTTTCATAGTCGGTTTGTCGGCATTGTCGAAAGCCAGCGGCTGCGCGAAGCACTCGCCTCGGCCACACGTTCGGCGCAGCCTGTCGAACCGTTGATGACGCGCGAGATTCCGAAGCTGCTTGAGAACACCACCTTTGCGGAGGTGATCGAGCACTTTGTGCAAGACGATCAGCCGCTGTTGGTGGTGACCTCGAAGGATGGCGGCCCGCGCGGCTACATCGAACGCGACCGCTTCCTGAGCCTGGTCAAGCCGCTGCGCGCCGATCACTATCGAACCGACGAATACGCCAGCGGTACCGAGTACCTGGTCGTGCCCGATCTCGTCGAGAGCTTGTAAGCAAAGCCACCTTTCGCACTGCGCAAGTAACGCACAGCAAGAGCAAAGTGTCGGAAATGTAAGCTTCTGGCGAGAGCGCTTCTGCCGGGGAGCGAAAGGCGACTCTGGTCGGCGACTTTATAGGGGGCCGGTTCTGGCATCTGCCTGCGCGAGGATTATCATGGGGCTGCGTTCCTGCCCGTGAATTCTCGCCTGGGAGCTCCTCTCGATGTCACGTCTTTGTCTGGCGCTTGGTTTACTTGCGTGCCTGATTAGTACGTCCTGGTGTGCGGCGGCCGACGCCGTGCCTCAAGGCGAAGTGCAGAAGTACACGTTCGACAACAGCAAGATCTTTCCCGGCACCACGCGTGACGTGTGGGTCTATGTGCCGCAGCAGTACGATCCGGCCAAGCCCGCCTGCGTCCATGTGAATCAGGACGGCATCCAGTTCAACGCGCCGCAGGTCTTCGACGAGCTGATCGCAAAGCAAGAGATTCCGGTGCTGATTGGCGTGTTTGTGATGCACGGCCGAGTGAAGGCCGATAGCGACCAGGCCCTCGATCGCTTCAATCGCAGCTTTGAATACGATGGCCTTGGCGATGGCTATGCGCGATTCATTCTGGAAGAGATCTTGCCGTTCGTCGAAACGAAGCAAACCAAAGACGGCCGGGCGATCAAGCTCAGCAAGAGCGGCAACGATCGTTCGATTGGCGGCACCAGCAGCGGCGCGATCTGCGCCTTTACCGCTGCCTGGGAACGACCTGACGCTTTCTCGCGTGTCTTCAGCGGCATTGGTACCTATGTTGGTCTGCGCGGCGGACACAACTATTCGACGCTGGTGCGCAAGTACGAGCCGAAGCCGATCCGCATCTTCATGGAAGATGGCAGCAACGACTTGAACATCTATGGCGGCGACTGGTGGATGGCCAATCAAACGCTGCAGCGTTCGCTGGCGTTTGCTGGTTACGAACACGCCTTCAAGTGGGGCGATGGTCCGCACAACAACAAGCACGCCACGGAACTGTTTCCCGAAGGGATGAAGTTCCTGTGGAAGGATTGGCCGCAGCCCGTCAAAGCGGGCGCCGGTTCGCCGCAGCTCAAGGAGATTCTGATTCCTGGCGAAGACTGGAAGCTCGTCAGCGAAGGGCACAAGTTTACCGAAGGACCGGCCGTCAACAGCCGCGGCGAAGTTTTCTTCAACGACGTCGGCGGCAGTAAGACCTATAAGGTTGGCCTCGATGGCAAGGTCAGCGAGTTCCTCGCGCAGACCAACAAGAACGATGGTCAGGCGTTTGGTCCCGATGGTCGCTTGTATGCGGTCGCAGGTGGAACCGAAAGCATTGTCGCTTACGATGCGGCCGGCCAGGCGACGCAGATTACCGATGGCTTCCGCGGTAACGATCTGGTCGTGCGTCACGATGGCAGCCTGTACGTGACCAATCCCGGCTGGGATGGCAAGTCGCCGAGCCAGGTGTGGCTGGTGCGGCCGAGTGGCGAAAAGAAGGTGGTCGACACCGGGCTGAAGTTCTCGAACGGCTTGTGCTTGTCGCCGGATCAGTCGCTGCTGTACGTGGCCGACAGCCGTTCGCACTGGGTTTATAGCTATCAAATCGCACCCGACGGCACGCTGCGTCACAAGCAGAAGTACTATCACCTGCACGAGCCTGATACGGCCGACGATAGCGGCGCGGATGGCTTGCGCACCGATCGCGATGGCCGGTTGTGGGTCGCAACGCGTCTCGGTCTGCAAATCTGTGATCAGGCCGGGCGTGTGAACTGCATCGTGCCGACGCCGAACGGCAAGGTCAGCAACTTGACCTTTGGCGGCGAGAAGTTCGACACGCTGTACTGCACCTGCGGCGACAAAGTCTATAGCCGCAAGGTGAAGGTCAGCGGCGCGAATGGTTGGCAAGCGCCGATGAAGCCGGCCGCGCCACGTTTGTAAGTCGTCACCAGCTCGCTACGCCTGGCAAACGCTGGGCGTGCGATAGAGCAGTTCAGCACAGGCATGGATCAAGCAAGCCTTGTCGATGGGCTTGCTGACATACGCATCGCAGCCCGCTGCGCGGCACTTGCGTTCGTCTTCGGTCATCGTATTGGCGGTGACCGCGAGGATTGGCATCGTGTTGCCTTGCATTCGCAGTGTTTGCACCAACGTGTAGCCGTCCATCTCTGGCATCTGCATGTCGGTGAGCAGCAGATCGAAGGGCTCGCCATTGAAGCTGGCATGCATCAGCATTTCTAAGGCGATGCGACCGTTGTCGGCGATGGCGACCGTAGCGCCGGCGCGACATAGTAGCAGCGAGATCAATCGCTGGTTCTCGGGGCCATCTTCGGCTAGCAGGATCTTGCCTGTCAGCTTTGGCAAAGAGTCGCCCGAGGTTGGCACAGAAGTGACGACGCTTTCGGTGACAAACTTGGTGCCCGCCGGAATCATGCACGGCAGTTCTAAGCGGAAGCAGGTGCCGACGCCGGGCGCGGTATGCAACAAGTCGATTTCGCCATTCATCAACTGCGCCAGACGACGGCAGATGGTCAGTCCCAGACCGGTGCCGCCGTGCTTGCGGGTCACAGTGGCGTCGGCCTGCGTGAATGGCATGAACAAGCGATCGGCCTGATCTGGCGTCATGCCTGCGCCGGTATCTTCGACATCAATCCGCACGCGTCGCCCGGCTTCGGTATCGTGCAGCGAAGCCGAGATGGTGATCGAGCCCGCTTCGGTAAACTTCACGGCGTTCCCGGCGAGATTGACGAGGATTTGACGCAACCGCGTCGGATCACTGATCATCACCTTCGGCAGCGGCGTCAACTGTCGCGTCTGAAAGGCGACTCCCTTTTCGGCAGCGCGCGGTCCCAGCAAGCTGGCGATCTCTTTCAAGATCGATGGCAACGATGTTTCGATGTGCTCGATCTTCATCTTGCCGGCTTCGATCTTCGACAGATCCAGGATGTCGTTGATGATTGTCAGCAAGTGTTCGCCGGCGGTGCGAATCGTGTCGGCAATCTCGGCGTGCGACAGGCCAGTGTTCGGTTCGCGTTCAGCGAGCAGCTCGGCATAGCCCAAGATTGCGGTCAGCGGCGTGCGAATCTCGTGGCTCAT
>JAEZGD010000461.1 GCA_023417165.1 Planctomycetota bacterium | reverse complement strand
TGCCTCAGGGGAGCGCGGCGACGACGGCCGCGGCGGGAGCGCGGCCGGTGCTGCCGCCTGAAGTGCCGCAAGTGTTTCTGCCGTGCCGCGGGTCGACGCAAGGCATCTTGTACCGCCCTGCCCTGCTCGGTCAGGCGAAGGTCCATTTCGTGCAAAGCACGACCGGCGTCGACGTGTGGGAAGATCTCTCGCTGCTGATTTTGGCCGAAGACGTGGGCGATGCAGCGTGGGAATCGGGCGAGTTGCAAACCGCCTGGCCCGAGACGCGCTCGCAGCCCGAAGGAGACGCGCGGTTTGGCGAAGCCCCGGCTGCCTTCGCGCGCCCCAAGCAATTCGCGAGTTGGGCAAACGATCTGAAAGACCATCTCTATCGCACGCATGGGCTGCAGTTGTGGCGGTCGAAGACGCTCAAGCAAACCTCGCAGCCCGGCGAAAGTGAAGGCGATTTCCGCATTCGTTTGACGCAGGCGGCGCGCGAGCTGCGCGACGAACAAGTGGCGAAATTGCGCACGAAATATGCTCCCAAGTTGGCAACTGCTCAGGAACAATTGCGCAAAGCACAGCAGCGCGTCGAGAAAGAAAAAGCCCAAGCGACCCAGCAAACCTTTCAAGCGGCGATCTCGTTCGGCGCGTCAATTCTGAGCGCGTTTACCGGTCGCAAACTGGCATCGTCGGCCAATGTAGGACGGATGGCGACTTCCGCCCGGGCGGCGAGCCGCGTGGCGCGCGAACGGGGCGATGTGGGCCATGCCGAAGAAGGCGTCGAAGCCCTGCAACAAAAGTTAGCTGCCCTGGAAGCCGAATTCACCGCCGAAACCAACAAGCTCGACCAGGCGGCGCAGGCGGACGCAATTGCGCTGGAGGAGCTCAATATCAAGCTCAAGAAGAGCGATATCGACGTCACCCGCGTCGCGCTCGCGTGGGTGCCGTACCGCGTGGATAGCGACGGCGTCGCCACGCGCTGCAGCTAAAAACTTTTCCAACCAGCCGAGCGCCCGGGCGATCCGTGTCGCTATACCACTATGCGATTGTTCATCGCCTGCAATGCGTGCCGCCGCCAGTTCTCGGTTACCGAGGACCAGATCGGCACGTACTTTCACTGCCATTGCGGGCAAGCGGTGCAGGTGCGCGAGCCGCACGGCCACGATGCGTCGGTGGTATCGTGTTCTTCGTGCGGTGCGCCGCGAATCAACAACGCCGTCGCTTGCGGGCATTGTGACTCTGACTTCACGCTGCACGAACAAGACCTCGATACGGTCTGCCCGCAATGCCTGGCTCGTATTAGTGGCCGGGCGAGATTCTGTCACCATTGCGGCGTGCCGATCGCACCCGAGCCGCTGCCCAAGCAGATGGCTAATGCCGCGTGTCCGGCGTGCGAGAACTCGCCGCCGCTGGCGCATCGTCGCCTCGGCGATCCCGTAATCAGCGTGCTGGAATGTCAAAGCTGCGCGGGGCTGTGGATTCCACTCGGCCCGTTCGAAGCCTTGCTCGACCGCGAAGCGCTGCGCAAGGATGCCAGCCTTGGCCCCAAGCCGGCAGCGTGGCGTCCGCAAACGGGACGCACTTATCGTCCTTGCGTAGTTTGCCAGGGCCTAATGGTCCGCCGGAATGTCGGCGCCGACACCAGTCGCGTCATCATTGATGTCTGCGGCCTGCATGGTCTGTGGTTCGACAACGAAGAGCTGGCGCATGTCTTGGCCTGGGTGCGGGCCGGCGGGGGGCGTGAGGTGCAAGCGGATTTAGCGAACCTGAAGGGCTCGCAAAATCGTCATCTCCGGCGTAAAGCTCCACGTCCCACCCCCGCTCCACAGCGCTCTTCTGCGGGCAGCGCCGCCTTTGGTCCCTCGGACAGCTTAGGAGGCAACGTCCTGCCGTTGTCCATGGAACTCATTATGGGCTCTCTCTTTACCTGGCTCGATTCATAGCTTGAGCGGTTCCGCAGGGACAAAAAAGCGTAAAACGCTTGAACCCCCCACGCATTCGGGCGATAACAGTAGTTCCCTCTCTTGGGGCACTCAGTTGTCGGTTTACTCTTTGGGAATGAACGATGCGCCTGGCGTTTTTCCTTGGGCTCTTCACTGCCTTGTGTCTGGTGACCGCTGCCACAGCACGTGAGTGGAGCGATGCTTCGGGCAAGTTCCAGATTCAGGCGGAGTTGATCGCGGTTCGCAACGGCAAAGCCGTGCTCGAAAAAGCCGATGGTTCGATCATTAGCGTTCCGATCGACAAGCTGAGCGCGGCCGATCAGGAGTTCCTGAAATCGCAACCGGCCCCGGCTCCCGGAACGACGCCAGCACCGGTCTCTAGACCACCGGTTCGCAGCACGGCGACAGTCGGCACCGCCGCCAATGCGCATGCAATTCTCAACAAGTATTGCTACCGCTGCCATGGCGAAGACGGCACGAGCGAAGGCGGGTTTAACTATGCGCTCAACCTGCCGAAATTGGTCGGCACGCATGTCAAAGCGAAGGATTCCGCCAACTCGCTGCTCTACGAACGGATGACCGCGACCGATGACAGCGCGATGCCGCCGATCGGCGAAGAGCCGCGGCCCTCGCCTGCGGAATTGGCCACGCTCAAAGCCTGGATCGACTTCGGCGCGCCGCCGCTGCCCACTGCCGCCAAGCCGCGCGAGCTGATTACCAATGACCAGGTGGTCAAATAC
>JAEZGD010000433.1 GCA_023417165.1 Planctomycetota bacterium | reverse complement strand
ATCGATCGTCGAATCGGATCGCATTACGTTCAAAAAGTCAGACGCCAAATTCATCCTGCATGTCGAAAAAGGCACCGTCTGGCAGCGCTTCAACGAAGACAAGTTCTGGAAGAAGCACAACTGCATTCTGACTCACGGCGCAGGGCAACCGCCGCGCGGCGTGCGGCGGATGCTGCATCGCCTGCATCACGAACTGACGCCAGGCGGTTTGCGCACTTCGGAAAAGCAGCCGCCGCTGCCGATCTATTGCCTGCTCGATAACGATCCGTGGGGATACTACATCTACAGCGTGATCAAGCAAGGCTCGATCAACCTGGCGTACGAATCGAAGCGGATGTCGATTCCCGACGCCAAATTCATGGGCCTGCGCAGCAGCGACTATGAGCGTTGCCAACTGACGCCCAGCGTGCAGATCAAGCTGAACGACACCGACAAGAAGCGGGCGAACCAGATCAAATCGTACCCCTGGTTCAAAAGCAAACAGCCGTGGCAGAAAGAGATCGACCTGATGCTGAAGAACGGCTTCAAGCTGGAAGTCGAAGCGCTCATCAGCAAGGACATCAGCTATGTCACCGACGTCTATGTCCCCGAGCGGCTCACGGAAGCCGAGATCAAGAAGTTCCTGGACTGAAGTCCTGGAGAGCCTCGCGTCGCTGGATTAGAGTAAAGAAGTTCCAAGGTCCAAGTGCCAAGGATTTTGGAACTTGGAACTTGTCCCTTGGAACTTCCGCCATGTTGCGTTTCGACCCCATGATCGCTGACGACTACGACCAGGTGCTGGCCGTATGGCTCTCGGCGGAAGGCTTGTCGCATATCGAATCGCGGGAAGAATTCGCACGCTTCGTAACGCGCAATCCGGGCTTAAGCGTCGTTTGCCGCGACACGGACACTGACCAGATCATTGGCGCGGTATGGTGCGGGCACGACGGCCGCCGCGGCTATCTGTATCACGTGGCGGTCGCCGAAGGCTTTCGTCGCCAAGGCATTGGCACCGGCATGGTCGATCAATGCCTGAAGAATCTCGAGCAGCTAGGCATCAAGCGCTGCACGCTGTTTATCTTTGTCACCAATGCCGACGCCGAGAAGTTCTGGACCGCCATTGGCTGGCGGCAGCGCGTCGACCTGAAATTGATGGCGAAGGATATTGGGTGAGCAGACCTTTACGGACCCCATCCGATGCTCGCAGACTTTCCCATCCAAATCGCCATTCCAATTCTGTGGAGCGACCAGGACGCCTTCGGGCATGTGAATAACACCGCCTGCATTCGCTGGTTTGAGTCGGCGCGGGTGGCGTACCTGGAAGCGATCGGCATAGGCAGCCTGGTGTCGCCCGACAATTTTGGTCCGATCCTGGCGCAAGTCTCGTGCAATTATCGCCGCCAGCTCAACTATCCCGACACCGTCACCATCGGAGCGAAGATTGTTCGCCTAGGCAATAGCAGCCTGTCGATGACGCATGCTGTATGGAGTTCTGCGCAGCAAGCCATTGCAGCCGATGGCGATTCGGTGGTGGTGCTGTTCGACTATCAAGCGCAGCGGCCCGTGCGGATTCCCGATGATCTGCGGGCGAAGATTCGCCAGATCGAAGGACAGGATCTGTAGGCGATGCCGTCGGAGCCGAACCAACCCGACTCGCCCAGCATCGATGAGCAGCTAAAGCAGCTCGACCGCCAGTGGGAGCGTCAGCGGCAGTCGCTGTTGATGACCAGCCGTCGCGGCCACTCGTACGTACCGACGGTTGGCTCGGCGGTAATGATGATTGTCGTCGGCGTAGTGGTGGGCGCGCTCGGCGGAGCCTTCTTCGCAGTCATTGGCTTCGACGTCGGCCGAAAACTGCCTGGAATGCTGCTTTGCTTTCCGCTGTTTCCGCTGCTATTTATGCTGCTGACGCTTATCGCCGGGCTATCGCTATTGAGCAAAGCCCGGCTGTACCGGCGCGAAGCGACGGCGTATGAGCAGCGTCGCGCAGCCCTCGAAGAGCAAGCGGATCGCCAGGGCGAGTAGCTATTTTTTGAGGTCGAGATATTTCAGCGTGGCGCGCCGCGTGACGTCGGAGTCTTCGCCTTTGCGGGCGACGGCAATCGCCATTTCGGCCAGCGACTGCAAACCTTCCTGGGTGCCGCTGCCATCCTCGACATGTTTCAAGATCAACAGCGCCAGGTCGCGATTGGCCTGGGGCGTCTGACAACCAGCCCGCAGCTTCGTCAGCGTCTCGGTAACGACAACATACGCATCGACGTCGAACGCCTGGCCGATCGCATCGGCCGCTTGCAGAGCCGACGTGATCTCGCCTGCCTCGGCATGCATGTCGCGCGCGGCCAGCAGCAGCACATAACGTTCTGCGCCGCTACGCGCTGAAGCCTTCGACCGCAGCGCATCCGCATCCGCGGCAGCGATCTCAGCCGCCAGGCTAGTGCGCGCCATTTCCAACGCGGTCGCATCTGGCACGGCCGCTTTGCTGCCTGTCGTGGGATTCTGCGAAGTCGTATTGGGATTGCTCGGCCTCACGGCCACTTGTGGCGGCGACTGAAGCTGTAAGGCGGCCGACATCACTTGCGGGCTGAACTTGATCGCAGTACAGGCAACAAAGGTCGTTGGTTGCTGCGATTGCAACTGGAAGCTCCAGCGACGCGAACTGCCATCGATCGTGCACGACGCGATCTCGCCCCAGCCCATGAAGGCGCCGCCCAGCCCCGACAGTGCACAAATCCCTTCGCTTTGATGCAGCAGTAGCTGCGGCTCGTCGTTAGCCTTGGCTTCGTACTCGGTCACTTCGGCGCGGAATTGCCCCGGCTGGCGAAAGCGATACACAAGCGCCCGGGCTTGCGTGCTCTGGTTGGTCTTCCCTTCCAGATACCACCAGCCGTCCTTGCGGTTGAGCCGGACGCGAACCTGTTGGGATTCGTCCAGAAATCCGCCATAGATGCCTGACAGGAGCGCAAAGCCATCGTGTTCGTGAATCAACTTCACAGGCGGAGCGTCTCTCGTCCAGACAAACTCCATCACCTGCTCTTCGAACATCCAGCGCACCGGCGTGCGAACCACGGTGGCGGTCACACTGATGTTTTTGTTTTGCATATCGCCACCGACAAGATTCCAGCGACCATCGTCACCCACCTTGGCGCTGAACCATTCACCATCGCCTAGGAAGTGACCGGTGACGACCGACATGCTCACAAAGGTGTCGCGTGCCGGATCGAGTGCCAATCCGGTCGAAGTCGATTCCCATTTAATGGGTGTCGCAATGACGCGCTGTCGCAAACCCGGTGGCGACGACGGCTGATAGCGAGCTTGCGTCACCGGTGGAACGGGCGGCATCGGGTTCGGACTCGGCACAGGAGCCGGAGCCGGCGATGGCGCGGGAGATGGTGATGGCGACGGATTCGGCGGGGCCGGCGCAGGCTTGTCGTCCTGGTTGCTGGCGATGCCCAACATGTCCCAATCTTTATTAATGTACCCAAGCGCCACAAA
>JAEZGD010000348.1 GCA_023417165.1 Planctomycetota bacterium | reverse complement strand
AAAATAACCTTGCCTTGCAGGTCGGTAACCGCGAGCGAGCGCAAGCCCGGCGATTGTGCAAGGGCATCGTGGAGGATGGTTTCGGCCCGTCGGCGCGTGGCTTCGGTCGGAGCCGCTTGTTGCTGCTGCAGCAGATCGCGCAACTGCGTGCGGCTGGCTATGAGACTGACGCGGTCGAGTTCTTTTTGAATATAGGTCAGCAGCAGCTTCTGGCGATGCCCCGCCACTACTTGCAATCGCTGATGGATCTGGTCGCGCAGCAAGTCATGCACAAACCAATAACTGCCAGCAGCCAGCACGCCGCCGACGAGAATAATCGCCAATGCAGCCAAGACCGTTTGCTTGGCCAGGATAGACCAACCCCGCGGACGCTGATGGCGCTTCTCGATTGTCCCCGAGTTCGCACGAATCGTTGGCCGATCGTTCATGCTGACACGTGGCGATAAAAGCGTCCAGGCGGACGCGCCGCAGGTTTGTCACGCGCTTTCTTTGATTGTGCGACTTGCCCCCGACACAAGCAATAGTCAACCTGTAGCCAGAGCCAAGTGCCAGCGGTTGATTACAAAAAAAGCCCCCGGCGGCAAATGCCGACCAGGGGCCTGAATCTGGGTATATGCCAAGGAACGACGAAAACTAGTCGAGTTGCACCGAAAAGCCGTCGCTGACGTGTCCCAAACGCGACACAATATTGTGGCTGACATTGTTGCTGACCGAAGCCACCGAGCCGTCACCACGCAGGAAGTGGCACACGCCGGGATGATAGCTGCCGAAGCCGAAGGTGTTGTCGGGATTACCAGCGTTATCGCTGGGGCCTTTGCCGAAACGCAATTGAATGTTGCGTGCGACCAGGTATTCACGCCAGCCGCCATTTTGCAGCAGGTAGGTGCCGTCGGTCTGGCCGCCAGCGCAGCACTTGCCAAATTCATTGGCGCGAACATGCTTCTCGCCGAGCACGAACGTGTTGCTGGTGCCGTCGCGCATCCGCTCAAAACCGCTGCGCGGGCGAGCGTTACGGCTGCGAATATCGATGTTGGCTTCGCCGCAGTTGACTTGAGCGACTTCTAAAGCGCCTTTCTGCCGCGCCACGTGGGAGGTGTCGCAAGGATTGTAGTGGTTCCACCAGTCGCCCACCGCTTGGCTGAAATTGCCATTCGCATCGGGATCGCCCAACACGAACACGGCGGCATAGTCGCCCAAGGGGCCGTTACCAGTCCCGCCTTCGACATCACGAAATCCAGGGGCGCGGCGCGATGGGCAGGTCATGTACTTGATGCTGCCCAGAGCTTTGCGCTCCTCGATGGTCAAACGCGCCCAGTTTTGTTCCATGTCCAAACCGATATCGGTCTTGGTGGCGTTGACATTGGATCCGTTGAGCAGGTTGTAAGCGTTGGTTTGTTCCAAGAACGGCATGATCTCGACGAAGAACGTCGCACGCATGGGACCGCGCACCAGTGGCGGCAGGCCATTATTGGTGTCGTGGAAATTGTGAATGCCCAAGCCCATCTGCTTGATGTTATTGGTGCATTGCATGCGGCGAGCGGCTTCACGCGCTGCCTGAACCGCGGGCAACAACAGCGCGACCAGCACGCCAATAATTGCGATGACAACGAGCAACTCCACAAGCGTGAACGCGGATCTCGCGCGACCGCTCGAATGACCAACACGAAGGTTCATACCCATGCCTGATCTCCAGCCGTAGGAAAGGAATAATTAGGAAACGGCAGCCGTTCCGGTCGCAGGGGGGACGCAATGACGGGTTACAGAGCCCCGTGTGGTAGGCGTGCGCGTCATCCCTACAAACTGATTCTAAAGCCATCTGCGGATTAGTGTTGGCTAACACGGAAAGAATAATTTGCTTTAAAAATACATATACTTCACTAGTACCTATGGTAAGGGGGCGAAGCGTGGTGGTCCCTATGTCTAACTAACTCTCGAGAGTTGTGACGTGTGGCTTGCTTGCGGATTGCCGTGTGGCCAAGCATGGACACACGGCCAACTACATGCGCGCTGGCGAATCCTAAGCATTTCTGCCACTGGCTAAATACCTATCCTAGGGATGGCGTTAGGACGCGCGACCGCAGCCTACATGGTGTTACTCGATTCGTGTATATTCAGCGCTTGCGAGGATCTTGGCGCAGTGCAAGGTTGTCGCGCGTGGATGGCGGTCTTTGGTTTCATTTTCTTGCGAGACATACCCATGAAGTTCCGCACACTATTGGCCCTAGGAATGCTAGTGATTCTGGGCACCGTAAGTGGCTGCGGTAGCGGCCAGCCGATCGTGAAAGGCACCGTTAAGTTCAGCGACGGTACGCCGCTGACGAAGGGCACGGTGCTATTTAGCAACGAGCAGTTCTCGGCCGCTGGGGACATCAAGCCCGACGGCACGTTTGTCATGGGAAGCACCGACGTAAACGACGGCGTGCCGCCTGGCAGGTATAACATCGCCATCGGTGGCGACGCGATTAGCACGTATGAAAGCGCAACCCCGCTGGTGGCTGCGAAGTTTGCGGACCCGAAGACTTCGGGGATTACGCATGAGGTCAAAGCGGGCAGCAGCGAACCTCTGGCGATTACGGTTGAAAAGCCCTAGTCGCTGCTGACCGTCGAATTTCGAGGCGGCCGGTTACCGCGCCCAGTCTGGCAGCGGCGCAGCAAACTCGAGCCATTCGCCACTGAGTGGATGGCGAAAACCAAGCTGCTGTGCCAGCAAGCACAGCGGCGGATCGTCGAGCGCGTGCGTTTGTGTCTCGCCGAGTTGTTGCAGCGGCAGATACATTTGCTCGCCGCAGATCGGCCAACCGAGTTGCCACAAGTGAACGCGGATTTGATTGGTGCGTCCCGTGACGGGGCGCACTTCAACGAGCGCGGTGCCATCTTCGAAACGCCGCAGCACGGTGAAGTCGGTTTGCGCCGGCAGGCCATTCTCTTCATCGACCGTGCGTGAACCCGTTTGGCCCACGCTGGCGCTGATCGGTAGCGTGCAGCGAAAATGATCGGCTGGCGGATGCCCTTGAATGCGCGCCAGATAAACCTTCTGCACTTCGCCACGCGCAAACTGCGGTTGCAGAAGCCCGGCGAAACGTTGCGTGCGTGCGAAGACGACCAGCCCACTGGTATTGGCATCGAGTCGATGCGCCGGGCGAGGCCGCTGCGGGCGATACACTTGCTGCAGAAAAAACTGAAGCGTGTTGCGATTGAAACGCCCGCTTGGATGCAGCGGCAGCGGCGCAGGCTTGTGCAGGACGATGATTGCTTCGTCCTCATACAAAATGCGAATGTCGACGTTCACGTCCGGCTCGCGCGTGGCGGGCAATAGATGCAGATAACGCTCGCCAGCACGCACGATTTGTGTGGCGGCAACCGGTTGCTCATTCGTGTCGAGCAATCGCCCGGCCTCGCACAAGGCCTGCCATTCGTCGCGCGGCACATGCGCGAAGATGGATGAAAGAAAATCTAGCAGCGTTAAGTGGTCGCCAGCCGCGGGCACATGAATCGGCCGATGATTATTGTACGGTTCGCTGCCGGGGAGCGGCTTAGTCGCTGCGTCGAGCGCCCACTGCCGCGCCGCGACTGCCTGGGCGCGTTGCTGGTCGGTCGTCGCGAAGCAATAGGGGCACGAGACGCCTTTCACGAATCGCCCATCTTGCTGTTCGGCGGCCGTTAAGGGCGTTTGGCATGCATAGCACTGGTCACTGCTGGTTTCGCCGAGATGCGGATCGAGTCCGACGCGATGGTCGAAGACAAAGCACTCGCCTTCATAGTGCGCGCCGCCACATTCCTCGAAGTACTTCAGGATGCCGCCGTCGAGTTGGTAAATCTGCTCGAATCCCTCGCGCTGCATAAAAGGGCCAGCCTTTTCGCAGCGAATACCGCCTGTGCAGAACATCACCACCGGCTGCTGCTTTAACTCGACAGGTAAACTCGCCACAGCATCGGGGAACTGTCGAAAGTGATTGATGCCAACGGTCACCGCATTGCGGAAGGTGCCGAGCTTCACCTCGTACTCGTTGCGAGTATCCAGCAGCGTCACGGGGCGGCCTTCGTCCAACCATTGCTTAAGCTCAGCGGCTGCCAACTTTGGCGCTGCTTGATTCACCGGATCGATGCCGGGCACGCCAAACGCGATGATCTCTTTCTTAATGCGCACCAGCATGCGCGAGAAAGGCTGACGCTCGCTGTCGCTGTATTTGGGCGTAAGGTCTTCTAGCCCTGCGATGCGGCGCAGTTCTACGAGTAGCTTTTCGATGGACTCGCGCTCGCCCGCTACGAATAGATTGATGCCTTCGATGCTGAGCAGAATTGTCCCCTTCAGACCCCAGCTTTTGCATTGCGTTAGCAACTGTGCGCGAAGCGGTTTCAGATTCGAAAGCGCTGCAAACTTGTAAGCGGCAATGTTGGTGACAGGCGGCATGACAGGCGGATTCTGCACAAGGGGACAGCGGTTTTTCGGAGACCAAGGAAGTACGGTTTTAGCCTAGCAGAAATGCCTCAGCGCAGGGCAGGGGAGCGAGCTGAGTACGGCGGGTGAGGCCGCGACCATGAAGCGTGGCTTCGCACGTAGGCGCCGTCGTAGTCGACATGCGGCAATGGAGTTGGGGTCGGCGAGATCGTGATGCTTATTGGCGCATCGTTACTAAAACACAAGCGAAGATCGTTGCGCCATACCCATAGAATTCAATAGCCAAGAAGCATGGAGTGAATCCGTGCGATCACGACCATGGCGCGCTCTACAGCTCAGCGCGCGTCGAAACGCTCACCGAGAAAAAGGCCGAGCAAATATAAGCCAACTTTGATGTTGTATTCTGTATGTTTGTGTGTAGAATGCGGTCTGCCGCTCCATAGGGACTTTGCATGCTCTCTAAGACTTCGGAATATGCTTTGCGCATGGTGGTTTGCCTGGCGCGCGACGCCCAGCAACCTCAAGCGGCCGACCACTTGGCCCAGCAGACCAAGGTCCCACGTCGCTATTTGCACACGGTTTTGCAGGATTTGGTGCAAGCGAAGTTGGTCCGTTCGCGCTCTGGACCAGGCGGTGGTTACGCGCTCGATCGCTCGCCCGACCAGATCACGATTTTGGATGTGGTGAACGCGGTCGATCCTTTGCAACGGATTCGGCATTGCCCGCTCGGCCTGCCTTCGCACACCCGGCTGTGCCCGCTACATGAAGAGTTGGACCGCGCGTATGCCGCCACCGAAGCGGCATTCTCGCGCGTCACGATCGGTCAACTCCTGCGTTCGACAAGCCCGATCATTCCTCTTTGCGATGTCTCTTGCCTGTGAGCATCGCCCCCTCCTACCTCTCCCTAAGGCACGACTCGATGAAGCTTCTGTGGTCAACGTCTGTTGCTCTGACGCTATGTGGCGTCATGGCTGTTTGGTGTTTTACTGCGGCGTTCCGCGCGGAACCGGCTGACAGCAAGTCGACGACGGCGGAGCAGCCAGAGCCGTTGCAAGTCGCTGCCGCGCGCGAGCGCGCCAAGGTGATGCACGATCTCTATGCGGCGACGCTCGAAGTCATGCACGAGCGCTACTTTCACGGCGACCGCGCGATGGTTCCCGCTCGCGCGCTGGAGGACGTGTTTGCCGAGATTAAGCGTCAATCGCGCACCGAAGCGCGCTGGATCTCGGTCAACATGAAACCGATGAGCGTCAGCCACGAGCCGAAAACCGAGTTTGAAAAGCGCGCGGCCGAAGAGATCTCCGCCGGCAAGGATGCGTTTGAGATGATCGAAAATGACGTCTATCGTCGCGCAGGTGCCATCCCACTGACCGGCGAGTGCGTCTCGTGTCATGAAGGCTTTTTCAAAGAATCAACTAAGACGGCAAAGTTCGCGGGGTTGATTATTAGCGTGCCGTTAGAGCCGGCTGCTTCCCCATCCAAGTAATCATTTCTCGCGAGCATGCATCATGAACCAGTATTTTGGGAAGGCCTTGTTGAGCTTGATCGTCGGGACAACCATCTGCGCATCGGTGGTCTATAGCGATGAACCCGAGCAGCGTGCCGCGATCTCGCTGGAGGCCGCGCGGCGCCAGGCGGAAGTGTTGCACGACGCCATGCACGCTTCGTTGCAAGTGGTGCATCATCGCTACTACACCGAAGACGAAGGGCTGCCGATTCCCGCCGCGATCTTCAAAGATGTTTTCGCCGACTTAGAGAAAGAACAGCATGTCAAACTGCGCTGGCTCGTCGTCGAAGGTCAGGCGATGAACAACGATCACAAACCGCAAACGCCGTTCGAACATGAGGCCGTCAAAGCGCTCACGAGCGGTAAAAAATCTCATGAAGAGACGGAAAATGGCGTCTATCGACGGGCCGGTTCGATCGCGCTCACCAATCATTGCCTGAAGTGCCATGTGCCGGATCGCAAGAACACCAACACTCGGAACGCAGGGCTGATTATCACGATTCCCATCGCCGAGAAGTAAGCACTACTTCTCAGCCGTGGGCGCGGGACTCAACACTTGCCGGGCGATGCGCAGCATGTTGAGTCCCAGAATTTGGCGAATGTCTTCGTCGCGATAACCTCGCTGCACCAAGCCGACGGTAAACAGCGGCCAGTTGGTCCAAGCGAGCGATTTCTCGCCAGGAAAACGCTTTCCTAAAGCTCCCTCAGGCCAAAACGCTTCATAGCGAGGTCGACTTTTGCCGACGCTTGGAATTTTGCGATTCTCGGCAGCCGCGCGACTGGAGGTATAAGCGATATCGGTCCCGATGCCGACATGCTGCGTGCCGAAACGCTTGGCAATGTAGTCGATATGGTCAAGCATCGCCGGGATGTCGCCGTTTCCGCCCAGAAAGTTGGGAATGCAGCAAATGCCTATCAAGCCGCCGCCGTCGACAATCGCCTTGATGACGTCCACCGGCTTGGCGCGAATGTGGTGATTCACCGCATCGCAAGCGGTGTGGCTGGCGACGATCGGCTGCTTCGAAGCCTGCGCCGCTTCCAAACTGGTGCGCCAACCGCTGTGAGCCACATCGACGATCACGCCAACGCGATTCATCTCGGCAATGGCCGCACGTCCAAAATCGCTAAGGCCGCCATTGGCTGGCTCTGCACAGCCATCGCCGAGCAGGTTGCGTCGGTTATACGTGACATGCATCATGCGAATGCCCAATTGATAGAACAGCCGCACATAGCGCAGTTCCTCGGGCACCGAATCGAACTCGCCTGCCACCGGCACGCCGTTGCCTGTCAGATACAAGCAATGCCTCCCGGCGCGATGAGCAGTTTCGATGTCGTCGGGAACCACCGCCTTCGCTACGAGGTCGCGCAGGTGATCGGTCAGATAGGTAAACCGACTGAGACGCTTCAGCAATCGCAGCGGTGACTGGCTTTCTTCGCCGGCGTTCTGAAAGATGCATGTTACACCGGC
>JAEZGD010000343.1 GCA_023417165.1 Planctomycetota bacterium | reverse complement strand
CCGTCGGTCTTCGCGCTGTTGCCGCGACTGGTTGAATGGGCAGGGCGGACCGCTCGGGGCAGCATCACCGCGTTTTATACCGTGCTGGTCGAAGGCGACGACACCAACGAGCCGGTCAGCGATACGGTCCGCGGTTTGATCGACGGCCACACCATCCTGTCGCGCAAGATCGGCGCGAAAGGACACTATCCGGCCATCGATGTGCTCGAAAGCCTCAGCCGTTTGATGAACGACATCACCAGTACCGAGCATCGCGCCGCCGCCATGGCGTTTCGCGAACTGATGGCCGCGTATCGCGATCACGAAGATTTGATTTCGATCGGCGCTTATCGCAACGGTGCGAACCCGACAGTCGACACCGCGATTGCCATGTTACCGGAAATTAACAAGTACTTGCGCCAAGGCATCCACGAGCGCTCGTCGGTCGAGGCCGCGCGCGACGACCTGTTACGCCTGATTGCGCGGATTGGCGCTGCCAAGCCGGCTGCGGCCCGCGCTTAACCATTAATTACGTCCTATGGCTCGATTTCGCTATCGCCTGGCCACGCTCCAGCGGCTGAAAGAATCAGCCCGCGACGAGAAGCGCGCGCAACTAGCGGAAGCGTATCGAGCGGCCGAAATCCTCGTCGAACGTTTGCGCGAAGTCGACGACGAACTGGCCGTCACCCGCAGCCAAGCACAGCAACTCGCCCAGGCAGGCACGATCGATATCGACTACTTGATGAACTCGCATCGCTACGAGCGCGTGTTGCGCGCGCAGCGCAACATGATCGAACAACAGCAACAGCAGATTGCCGCCGAAGTCGAGCGGCGGCGGCTGGCGCTCGTCGAAGCCGATCGCCAGGTGCGCGTATTGGAAAAACTGCGAGAAAAGAAGCTGCACGAGCACCTGCAACGCGAAGATCGTCGCGACCAGAAGCTGATGGATGAGCTAGCCGCGCGGGCCACCTCCAAGCTGGGCGAGGTGGCGCCATGACCGGCCTGCTGAAATTAATTCCTGCCGCCATCGTCTATTGCTGCGTCGCCACAGTGCTGGCGCAAACGGGGGCGATTGCCGTCCTAGCTTCACAAGGTGTGTTAACACGCGAGAAGCTCTTTCAATGCCTGGCGACGTTGTACGGCGTCGATTTGCATGCGATTGAAGAAGAGGCGGCTAAAGCGAATCAGCCGCCACCGAAAGAACAACCAGCCTTCTCCGAAGTAGTGAAACAACGGGCGCTCGCCAGTCGTGATCTGGAGCTGCGCGAAACGGCCGTCGACAAAGCGCTCGTCGATGTGCGCGCTTTGACAGCACAGCTCAAGACCGAGCGCGAAAGATACGATCAACTCAAACAGCAGTTCGATGCGCGACTCGCACAACTCGAAGAGGTGTTCACCAACACATCGATCCAGGAAGTGCAACGCACGCTCGAAGTTCTCAACCCCAAGCAATCCAAAGATCAGATCCAAAGGATGTTGGACGAGGCGAGCCCGGAGGAACGCGAACGCGTTGAACGCGATGTGGTGACGATTCTGAAAGCGATGCCGCTCGATAAACGCAAGAAGATCTTGGGTGAGTTCAAGACCGACGAAGAAGCACAGAAGCTGCACGATATCCTCAAGCAGATTCGCGAAGGTGTGCCCGACACGACATTGATTCGCGAAACGCGGGCGCAGCTCGCTCAGTTCGCGCCCGCATCGCCACGTACGATCCGCTGACGTCCGCAGGATGCCAAGACCATGAAAGCCGGTTCGCTCGATTCCGTGAAAAGCCTGTCGCCGCTCGACGTGTTGTTGACGCCGTCGCGCGATGCGCGCGCCGCGGATTCGTTCGCGCAGCATTTGGCAACGCCCGAGCGCACGCCGCGCTCGACGACGCCTGCGACCAAGCAAGCCGAGTCCAGCGCGCCGCCCACGGCGTCCGATGCCTCGCGCTCTTCAAACAATGATGAGGAGCAGCCAGCGTCGGCGCCCTCCAGTCCGCCTGAGGTCATCGCCCAGGCGAAACCGGCCAAGGAAGAAGAGGCCGAGGAAATTGCGGTTGTCGAAGAAACGACTGATGAGCTGGTGTTGACCGCGGTCGCTACGCCCGTGGCTCCTTTGCCTGAAGTGACGCCGCCCGCGCCGGAATCATCGGTCGACGCAGAGGTCGCGGCGATGGCTGAGCCCGAAGGCAAAGCTGCAGCCAAGCAGCCCGTCGTGCCGACCCGGAACGCGACTCAGCCGCCGCCTGCGTTTGAGATGGCTGCGGCTGACGAGGTAACGACTGCGGTTGATACGCCTGGCAACGAAGGGGAGGCTGCCGCGATGGTCTCGCCAACTGCAGGCGATGCTGCCGCCGTGGCCACCGAAGGCGAAGCGGCGACCGATGCCGCGATCACTAGCGCAGCCATAACCATCACAAGTGACGGCAAGACCGCCGAAACGAAGCCCGCTCGTTCGCCTAAGAACACCGCTCGCCCTGGCGAGGCTGAGGACGCGCCGCATGGCCAGACGAGCGAAGAAGAAGCTGCTGCCCATCTGCAGGCGACCGTGAGCGACGACGCGGTGCCTGGTGCCAGCAAAGTCCGCGAAGGACGTCGAGAGCGCGGTCGCAGCGATGCCCGCAATGCCGCGGCGCGCATCGACGGCGCGGAGCCCACAGCCGCAGCCAATCATGCGTCGCCGGCAACCGCGCCCGCAACGACTGCCACTACCACACCCGGCGC
>JAEZGD010000290.1 GCA_023417165.1 Planctomycetota bacterium | reverse complement strand
CACCGAGCGCGAAGTCGCCTGGGTCGAACTGCCGCAAGCGCCACTGACCATTCAAAGCGGTCTGAATCCCGATCTGGTCGTTGCAACCCTCAATGGCCCGCAGAGCACTGATGACATTGTCGGCGTGGGCGATGGCACGTGGCCCTCGACCGTTGAGCCGGAGTTGCAGGCCAGTTATCAGACACCTGTCATTGATACGCCGCCAGACTTTTCGCCCGTGATCGATCGTGGTGGTCCGACGCGCGAGATCAACGCGCAGTTCGCTAGCGCCGATCCTTGGCAAGACATGCTGGTCTTGCGTTGGGGCGTGCTCGGTTCGCCCAGCGATGTTAGCGATCGCTTGCCGCCGCTGGAATCGCTGCCGCGTCCGCGTAACACCGGCGTGACACCGCCGCTCGTGCGCGGTTTCGATCGCGAATTCCTGCTGCGAGAAGGCGTGCATCCGGTGGTCTCGCCCGAGGCGAACACCGCACTGCGTCGCGTAGAAATTCCGCTGACGACCACCAGCGACAGCCTCGATCTTACCTGGCAGCGTTTGCGCGAAGGACGCTTGCCAGACACCGATGAATTGCACATCGCCGATTTCATTGCAGCGATGGATTATCCGTTGCCGCCCACCAAGCCAGGCGAGGTCGGGCTGCGTACGGCCGCGGGGCCTTCGCCGTTTGGCAACGGCGGCGCGCGACTGTTGCAAATCTGTGTGCAAGCCGGGCCGCTCGCCACTGCCGAGCGTGCGCCGGTTCACCTGACCGTCGCCATCGACTTGTCGGCCAGCATGAACATGGGCGGCAAGCTGGAACTTGTTAAACGCAGCTTGCAGCACTTGCTGGCGCACCTCGGCGAGCAAGATCGGCTGTCGCTGCTCTTGTTTAACGATCGCGAGCAGGCCGAGATCATCGCCGCGCAGCGCGAAGACATTCCGCAACTGCTGGCGCAGATCAATCGCCTGCGCGCTACGGGCGGTACCAACCTGGCCGCCGGGCTTCAGCGTGGCGCTTCGCTGGCGATGAGTGAAACCGACATTTCCAAAGCGCAGCGTAAACTTGTGCTGGTGACCGATGGCCGCGCGCCATGGCCAGCCACAACGCATCGCGCTCTGACCGAACTACTCACCACGCTGCATCAGGAAGGCTTGAACTGGACGGTGCTCGACCTGTCGGCCGGCAGCGAGCCCGATGCCAATTTGCAGCAACTGGCCAACGAAGCGCACGGCAAGTTGCGACACGCACAAAACTCTGCCGACGACGAATGGTTGCTGACGGATCTCTTGGTCGGCCATCCGGCGATCGTCGCGCCTGAGGCCGCGCTGCGCATCACCTTCGATCCGCAAGCAGTCGCCGCGTATCGTCTCATCGGACACGAACCGGCGCTCTTGGCGGGATTAGAGCCGGCGCATGTCACCGTTGACCTGCGCGCGGGCCAGGTGGCCACAGGCTTGTTAGAAGTCTGGCTCAAACCCAACTCGCACGACGATGTGGCTGTGGCTGAATTGGCCTGGCGCGATCCCTCGAGCGGCGATCCGCGCACCACACAGCAGCGCATCAGCCGCCTGCAATTCGTCCCCTCCTTTGCGGAGGCTCCCATGTCGCTCCAGGCGGCCGCCATCGCCGCCCAGACAGGTGAAGTCCTCAAGAGCTCGCCGTTCGCGCAAACCCGCAATCGCAGCCTGGCAGACGTCAAGACGCTCGCGTATCGCGTTCACCCACGTCTGGCCGATCGAGCCAGCTACCGTCGTTTTGTCGCCTTCCTAGAGGCCGCCGAGCGATTGCGCCTCGATCGCATAGCGCCGCCGTAAAGATCGCCACAACCGCACCTTTAGTGGCGGATAAATCACCGCCAACAGTTGTCAGGATTGTATTGTCGTTATATTTTGAGAGAGACCACGCAGTTCCGTTACCACATCGGTCATCGCCGCAGGAATCTCATCGCGGCCCGCATGTCGACCACGGTTCATCGCTAGTTCACAACCTCTTCAGCAGCGTCGCTGTCGGCTTTTCGGTCGGCGAGCGTCAACGTGGAAGGATACCCAGCATGCGTCGGACAAATCGTACGCTTCAGCGTTCTTGGCTTTGGGCCGGCGGGCTTTACCTGGCGGTGTGCGCCACGGCCCTGCCCGCCTCTGCCGCCGAGCCTGCGCGCGAATTCCTCGACAAGCTGCGCGAGCGCGGCTACTACGACACCGCGCTCGATTATCTCGATCAGGTCGAAACGCTGCCCAACATTCCGCAAGACCTGAAAGCGGCGCTGCCCTACGAAAAAGGCACCACGTTGATCGACGCTTCGCGCTCGACGCGCGACGCCGCCATTCGCGCCAAGCAGCTCAACGACGCTCAGGCACACTTGGAAGGCTTCATCAAGAATCAGCCTTCGCACACGCTGGCCTTCAGCGCGCAAAAACAAGTCGGAAACCTCATGGTCGAGCGGGCGCGCATCGTCGTCGAACGCGCCAAAAAGACCAACAGCGCCACCGAATTCAAAATGGCGCGCGACCTCTATCAGTCGGCCTACGACGCCTTCAACGTCACGCAAAAGGCCATCGCCGATCGCCTCAAGCAGATCCCACCCAAGGTGGAGGATAAGGACGTCAAGCTCAAGGAACTGCAAGAGCAGCTCCGCATCGACTATCTGCAAACGCAGTTGCTCGCGGCCGCCATCAAAGAAGAGATGACGGACACGATGACCGACAAGAAGGCCAAGGAATACAAAGACACGTTGCTGGCCGCCGCCAAAGAATATGGCGAGATCTATGACAAGTATCGCACGCGTCTGGCCGGCTTGTACGCGCGCATGTATCAGGGGCGTTGCCATCAAAAGGTCGGCGACGATAAAGAAGCGCTCAGCTATTTTGTCGAACTGCTGGAAGAGCCCGATGCCGCCGACGAAGTCCGCGTTTTGAAGACCAAGGTGCTGGTGCTGGCGGTCAAGAGCTGGTCGGCAGCTTCACAGAAGAAGTATCCCGAAGCGATTGCTAAGGGAACCGCCTGGCTCGAAAAGATTCGCCCCAATGAAGGCCGAGATCCGGATTGGTTGGAACTGCGCCTGCACGTTGCCAAGGCGATGAAGGCCTACGCTGGCGAGTTGCAAGCCAAAGACGCCAAGCAAGCCACCGGCCAAATCGCCGAAGCGCGCAAGCAAGCCAACATCGTCGCCAAGATTCCTAGCGAACTGCAAAAGGACGCCAAGCAACTGCTGGTTGACCTGGGCATTGAAAAGGCTGGTGAGAAGGTCGCCGTGCAGCCCAAAAACTTCAACGAAGCTTTTGAGGCCGGCAAAGAAGAAATGGACGCCATGCGCGTCGCCCAGCAAATGCTGAGCGTCGTGCCGGGGCGTTTGAAAACTGAAAAAGACGCCCAGCAAGTCGAATCGCTCAAGGCGCAACTCAGCGAAGCGCAAAACACTGTCGCCAACTCGCAAGGCGAAGCGCAACGGCTGTTCACCGCGGCCCTCGGCCTGGCGAAAGACGACACGGCGATCGAGCAGGTCAACCTGGTGCAGTACTATCTGTGCTACCTGGCCTATCTGCAAGGCGATTATCACGCGGCCGCGCTGATCGGCGATTTCGTCGCCCGGCGTTATCCCGACAGCCCCGGTGCTCGTCAGTGCGCAAAGATCGCCATGGCGGCTTATGTGAAGCTCTTTGCCGACGTGCAGAAGGAAGAGAAAGCCAAAGACCCGGTGCCGACCGATGCCGAGATCCTCGCCCTGGCGAAGTTTGAATCCGATGGCGTCGTCAGCATCTGCGAGTACATCACGCAGAAGTGGCCCGAGCATCCCGAAGCGGCCGAAGCGCTCAACACGCTCATTCCGTTCATGATTTCGACCGGCCAACTGGCCCAGGCCGAAGCCTATCTGCAAAAGATCCCCGCCGAGTCCGACGCCCGCGGCACCGCCGAACTGAAGACCGGTCAGGCGATGTGGGCCGAGTACCTCAAGGGCACCCATAAGGTGCGCGAATGGGAGAAGGACGGCCTGCCCGAAGGCACCGACCTACCCGCGCGCAAAAAAGAACTGACCGAATTGAAGGCCCGCGCCCAAAAGACACTGGAAGACGGCGTCGCGCGGATGAAGCAAGCCGGCGCCACCAACCCGACGTTCGCGTCGGCCATGTTGTCGCTGGCTCAGATCTATGTCGACACGAACCAGCCTGCCAAGGCGATTGCCGAACTGGAAGACGCCAAGGTGGGCCCGCTGACCTTGGTCGCCAAGAACGATCCTTCGGTCAATCGCGCCGGCTTTGCCGAAGAGGTGCTAAAGGTCGCGCTGCGAGCCCAAATCGGCTCGCTGGCCGATCCGAACGTCAAAGCCGACGATGCGCTCAAGAAAGCGCAAGCGATCATGGCCGACCTGAAGAAGAGCGTCGGTGACGCGCCCCAGTCGCAAGAGAAGCTGGTGCGGATCTACATCGGCATCGCGCGTGATCTGGAATCGCAGATCAAGCTGGCCGAGAATCCCGCCGCCAAGACCGCGCTGTCGCAAGGCTTTGAAAAGTTCCTCAGCGAAGTCGGCAAAGAAGCCACCGAATTCAACGTCCTGAACTGGGTCGCCGAAACCTTCTTTGGTATGGGCGAAGCTCTCTCCGAAGGGGTCAAAGGCGCGCCTCCCGCAGACGCCAAGCGTTATTACGAGAAGGCGAGCGAGCAGTTCACTGCCATTATCGCTCAAGGAGCCAAGCAGAAAGACTTCTACGATCCGAAGCTGGAAGTGCTGCTGCGACTGCGCACCGCCAACTGCAAACGCAAACTCGGCGATAGCGCCGGAGCCATCAAGGATTTTGAGGCGATCCTCAAAGACAATCCCATGATGGTCAACGTGCAGGTCGACGCCGCGCATGCCTTGCAAGAGTTCGGCCAGTTGCAAAGCGATCCAAAGTTCTACTTCCGCGCGGTAATGGGTGGCCAAAACAAAGCCCCCGGCAAGACCGAGCCGATCATTTGGGGCTGGGGCATCATCAGCCGCAAGACCGCCAACAACGCCGCCTTCAAAGACGTCTTCATGGAGGCGCGTTACAACCTGGCCATCTGCCGCTATCGAATGGGCAAACTCGAAAAGAACGCCGCCAAGCAGAAAGAATTCATCGAAGGCGCCGAGCGCGACATCAAAAACGTCGCGATTGTCGACCGCGAATACGGCGGCGAAAACTGGAAGCCGAAGTTCGACACCTTGGCGCGCGAAATTCAGCGCGACCTGAAGAAAAAACAAGAAGGCGTGAAAGCCTTCGAGATCGAAATCAAACCGGTCGCTAACTCGTCCAAGTAACGCCACAGCGGCGCCACGCGATGCGCGCCGCGTTGATCGAATCCTCCACAGCCAACCATCCAAGGGCTCTTTTCATGCACAAGTCGCTTCTCTTTGCGTTCGTCGCACTGTTGGGGCTCGCGGCTCCGGCGGCGGCGCAGAACGCCGATCGTGTCTTTGGCAGCAGTGGCACTCCGACCGATGGCACCGTCACCAAGATGTCGCCGCTGGAAGTCGTGATCACCAACTCTGGCGAAACCACGACCTTTCCGGTCAACGAGATCAAAGGCATCAACTTCGGCGATGATCCGCAAGAGTTGCAAGCGGCTCGCAATCGCATTCGCGATGGCCAGTTGGAAGACGCTCTCGCCCAGCTCAAGAAGATCAACCTGGCCGAAGTCTCGCGCGACGTTGTCAAAGCCGACATCGCCTTTTACACCGGCTATTGCCAGGCGAAGATCGCGCTCGGTGGCAGCGGCGACAAGGCGGAAGCGGCCCGCTCGCTGAACGACTTCTACTCGAAGAATCCTGGCAATTATCACCGCCTGGAAGCGGCCGAATTGCTGGGCGACCTGGCGATGGCGCTGGGCCGTCACGATCTGGCCACGAACTACTATGCCGACCTCGGCAAAGCTCCCTGGCCCGATTACAAGCTGAAAGGCGCCGTGCTGGAAGCACGTCCCCTGCTGGGCAGCGGCAAGTTCGCCGAGGCGCTCAAGAAGTACGACGAAGTGCTGGCGGCAAACGCCACCAGCCCCGCCGCGGTCCGCCAAAAGCTGCTCGCCACGGCCCTGCGGGCCCAATGCCTGGCCCAGACCGGCAAGCCACAAGATGGCCTGACCGCGATCGACGACCTGATCTCGAAGAACGACGCCAAAGACACCGAGTTGTTCGCGTACGCCTATCTCGCCCGCGGTATTTGCCACGAAAAGCTTGGCAAGACCAAAGAGGCGATCATGGACTATCTGCACGTCGATCTGCTGTTCTTCCGCGAACCGGAAGTGCACGCCGAATCGCTGTATCACCTGAGCAAGCTCTGGTCGGATACTAACAAGAACGACCGCGCCGTCGAAGCCCGCACCAAGCTGCAACAGGCATATCCTGGCAGCCAGTGGGCGTCGAAGTAGTGAAAAGTGGCGAGTGAAAAGGGGTCAGGGAAGAGGGAGCAGGGGACAGCCGGCAAGGAACAGAGCATGGCGTCCCCTACAACCCGCAGGACCGCAACGGCCTTCGACTTCTGCCCACTGCCCACTGACCACTTAAAAAACTACTGATTGGCGTTCTGAACAGCACGAATTAGACTGAGAGTTTCCCCCTCGCGGCTGGCGATCCACGCTGGCCTGACATTTTCCTTTTTGTGAAATATTCGGTGGCCCCTTCGACGAATGATCGTCGGCGGTCGCGCCGCCTTTCAAGAACAATCGGTTTTCTTTTTTCGTTGGGAGTCGTCCATGTTACGCGCGTGTGCTTCTAGCCGTTGGGCTTTGCTGGGAAGTTGGCTGGTGATGCTGGTGGTGG
Source organism: Planctomycetota bacterium (assembly GCA_023417165.1). Classification (GTDB taxonomy): domain Bacteria; phylum Planctomycetota; class Planctomycetia; order Pirellulales; family Pirellulaceae; genus JAEZGD01. Next base: position 3,477 of record JAEZGD010000290.1, on the reverse strand, counting down.
TGAGCAGCGCGGTCGTGGGCAGCGTTGCCATGCCCGTCCCGGCTATCGCGCAGGATGCCGCTGACGAAGAAGCCGCCGCCCCGGCGACGGACGAATCGGTCGTCAACGACACCGAAGAGGCCCCGAAGAAGAAAGAAAGCTACCTGGTTTGGACCTACAAGGCGCTCGGTATTCGCTATACCGTCGCCTTCCTGGTGATTTCATTCTCGTTCGTGGCCCTGGTGGTCATGATCATGTTGTCGCTGCGTCGCGATAACATTTGCCCGGCGCACCTGGTCGAAGCGTTCGAAGCGCACCTCAACGAAAAGCGCTATCAAGAAGCGTACGAACTGGCCAAGAACGACGATTCGTTCCTGGGCATGGTGCTGTCGGCCGGTTTGCAGCGGCTCTCGCAAGGCTATGAGCACGCTATCGAAGCGATGCAGGAAGTCGGCGAAGAAGAGACCATGAAGCTGGAACACCGCCTTAGCTACATCGCCATGATCGGCGGTATCGCCCCGATGGTGGGCCTGTTGGGCACAGTCGACGGGATGGTCATCGCGTTTAGCGTCATCGCCAACAGCCCCACCACGCCCAAGCCGTCGGAACTGGCCTCTGGTATTTCGACCGCGCTGGTGACGACGCTGGTCGGTCTGGTGATCTCGATTCCCGCCATTATGTTCCTGGGCTTCATGAAGAACCGCCTGGCGCGCCTGACGCTGGAAGTCGGCATCCTGAGCGAAGGTCTGATGAGCCGCTTCGACACCAAGAAGTAAGCGTCCGCAAACGCATTTAGCGAGAGAATAGCCACATGCGACTTGCAGCTCGAAAACCCACCGAAATGTCCGGGGAGTGCGATATGACTCCCATGATCGACATGACGTTTCAGTTGATCATCTTCTTGATGTTGATGGTCAATTTCGCCGAAGTCGATCAAAACGCCCTGGTGCAATTGCCGACCAGCGAGTTGGCCAAGCCGCCGGACAAGATGTTGGAAAAGCCGATCACGCTCAACGTGCTGAAAGACGGCGCGGTAATCGTCGGCGGCCAGACCGTGTATATCGAAGGACTCAAGGCGCTCCTCGATCGCGAGGCCGACGCCATTGTCGCCGAAGGCAAGAAGACTGGCGACGCCAACATTATCATCCGCGGTCACGGCGATGCGCCGACCGGCAAGGTCCAAGAGATCATTCGCGTCTGCCAGGAAGCCCGCTTTGAAAAATTCGCGCTGCGCGCCAAAGAAGAAGTGAAGTGAGCCTGCCATGAAGATTCGTAAAAGCGCCGCATCTTCGGGCGCAGAGAAAGTCGACATCAACATGACGCCGATGATCGACGTCGTGTTCCAGTTGCTGTCGTTCTTCGTGATGTCGTTTAAGATCGTCGCGCAAGAAGGCGACTTCAACATCAAGATGCCGCTGGCCGCGCCGCGCGAAGGGTTGCCCGATACCTCCACGCCGCCGCTGAAGGTCCGTTTGCAATCCAATGCTCAAGGCCAGCTCGCCGGCATCTCGCTGAACGACAATCAATTCGGCACCAGCTTTCAGTCGCTGCACGAGTACATCGCCAGCGTCGTCGGCAAAGAGTCGGGGCCCAGCCGCGAAGCGTTCGAAGTCGATCTCGACTGCGACTATGACCTGAAGTACCAGTACGTCGTCCAGGCGGTCACCGCCGTCAGCGGCTATCGCGAAGGGGACCAGGTCGTCAAGCTCGTCGAGAAGATCAAGTTCTCGCCGCCGCGCAAGCCAGCCAGCTAAAGTTCGTAGGGTGTGGCGAGTCCGCGAGCCGCACCTGGTGGGAAATTCCAAATCCCAAGCACCAAATCCCAAACAAAGACGAAATCCAAATACCAAAGGCTCGAAACTGGGATAGCTTCCCAGTTTCGAGCCTTTGTCCGTTTGGTACTTGGGATTTGATGCTTGGAATTTATTGCCCTTGGTCATTCGTCATTCTTTCGACATTTGCTTTTCGACATTCGTCATTCCCGCCGTCCTGTGTCGGAAGTAAGCAATAACCTCGCGTGACGAGCGCGAATCTCTCCTGTCTCTTCTCACAGGAGTCGATCATGCGTTGGCGTTCTCGCTCGAGTGATGATCTACGCGTTGTGCCACAGATGACACCGATGATTGACGTCGTGTTTCAACTGCTGACGTTCTTCCTGGTTTCGTTCCGCATCGTGCAGCAAGAGGGGGACCTGATGGTCAAACTCCCCGCGCTCGGCCAGCAGGAACATCCTCGCATCGCGCTCACCGACCTGCCGCCGCTGCCGGTTTATCTCACAGCGGACGCGGACGGCGAGCTCGCCACCATTCGCTTTCAGAATGTCACCTTGGCCAGCCTGGGCGATTTGCAAGCGCGGTTGGAAGCCTTACAAGCGCAGTGCCCCGACTGCCGACTGACAGTTGACCTGAAATGCGATCCCATGCTGCGCTATGAACACACGATGGCCGCGCTCACCGCTGTCAGCGGCAAGCGGCAGCAAGATCGCATCGTGCCGCTGGCGACCGACGTGTGACTGACAGGACCGTAGGGTGTGGCGAGTCGCACCGGCTGGGAATCTATTCTTTTCCCAACTGCGCGCCAAACAACGCCAGCGTCTCGGCTTGTTTGACCGCTTCGGGATCGAGCTTCCGCAACTCGTCCAGGCGGGCTTGCGCTGTAGGGAGCGGGCAAGCCTTCAGATAGGCGATGATCGGGATCCGCAGCCAGGCGGTGTCGCCGCGCGCTTCCTCAAACAGCGTGACGAGTTGCGGCATGCTGTGCCAGTCTTGCCAGCGCGCCAGATCGGGAATGACGACGGCAGCGAGTGCCGGCCGGTCGAGCAAGAGGCGCAGTGAGCGCGCCACGCGCTCGCGCGGCAGCACGTGCTGTTCTTCGCCATGAAACCGCAGCGCCACGATCGCCGCTTGCAGGTCGTCTTGCTGCTCACTGTGCGGCTTGAGGAGCTGCGCTTCGATCGTCTGTAGGCCGCCTTCGCCCTTCAAGGAGATATAACACGCAACCAGCGCGCTGAACGCGCCTGGCGGACGTCGCTCAGGCGACTTGATCATAGCGGCCAAACGATCGGCGTCTTCAGGCTGTCCACACAACCCCAGCAAGGTGTAATACAAGCCGCGCCGCGATTCCGGCGTCTTGTCGCTTTCGATCCACTGCCACAGTTGCCGCCGCTCGGCATGCTTGGCGAAGGCTTTCACCTCGGCGAACGAAGCGGAAGCAAACTCGCCATACGCATCGGCCGCCAGCGTTTCGTCGGCATGTTCCAGGTAACGATAAAAGAACCGCCACCGCGCGACGCCTTCGCTGGGAAGCTGGCGCGCGGAAGCAAGGTACGCGCCGCGCTCGCCGGTGAGTTCGGCCAGCGTCGACCAACTGAGGTCCGGCGCACCGACCGCTGTCAGCAAGCTACGCCCGCCAGGCGCAGGCGGTTCCAGCACTTCCATCATCAGCTCGCGGCTCGCCGGCGTTTTGTCCGCGCCGCGCAGCGCTTCGACGATCTGGTAC
>JAEZGD010000284.1 GCA_023417165.1 Planctomycetota bacterium | reverse complement strand
CTGATAGCCTGTCCCACCCGCTTCAGGATCGAACACGCGAAAACCATCGACCAGGTTGTTGAACTCAATGACCGGGAAGATGGTCGTGGCATTACCCGCATCGTTACCCGTCGCCCAGAAGCCGCCCAGGCGACCTTCTGATCCCGCAACGTTTTGGTTGAGCGCATCCCAGCCACCAGGGATGTACATTTCGATAAACGCGCTGGTCAGACCCGGCGTGTCGAACTTGCGTCCCTGCGTGTTATAGAACGTGGAGTTGAATGGGGCGGGGCGATTGAAGTCGGCCGCACTGATGCTTTGCTGAAGCGTGCCCGTGCGTCCATCGGGAGCCACCTGTCCGCCGACAAAGCCCGCCGGAGCGTAGCGGTCGGTGTACCAAACGCCAGGCGCTTGGCTGGGACCAATGGCGACGGGACCATCGAAGGAATCGATCGGGGCAGCATGCGACACTGAGCTATACACTGCACAAAGCCCCATCGCCATCAAAAACAGCACAAGACGCTTCATCCTCTCATCTCCAGTGGATCTAGATTACTAACTCTGGAATACAAGGCCGCCGCTCTACGAATCCTTCTTGCGATTGCGCCAGCGATAGGCCAATCCGGCCACGCCCATCAGCGACCACACGGCCAGCGAGGCCGGTTCGGGGACTTCAGCAGCTACATCAAAGTTCCAGGTCGTAGGATCCCCATTGCCAAAGCCAATGGTGACGTTGTCGGCCGCCCCAACGAATGCGCCGTTCCAGCCCGAACCAAAGCCGATCTCGATACCGACGACGTCAGAACCAGGCAGCAAAAACCCACCAGCAATCAACTGTGCGATCGTCGCACCTGCGCCAAAGCCGGGCTGATTGACGGAGTTGGTCGTCCAAAAGCGCGCCGTAGCAGGATCAATCATCGACGTGATCCATTGATCCACAGGCAACGCGCCAACAAAGCCGTTGTTTGCTTGTTCCCAAATCAGCGTGGCACCGCCATTGGTCAACAGCCGCAGCACTGGTGCCTGGTTGGCAGGGTTCGTGCTGCTCGAATCGCGATACCAGTCGTACGACAGCGACGTGAGATTGCTCAAAGCGCCGAGCGGTCCGGCACCGACGTACGTCAGATTAGCTTTCGAGACGCCGTTAGTCCCTGAAAAGTAGACGGAGCTGGTTCCTGACTGCGGGAAGTCAGTGCTAACACCGACGGACGATCCTGCGCGGACGTCGGTACGCATCCAAGTTCCGGGCACAAATGGATCGCTGTACGAGGGACCGCCAGCGTTGGTGTAAACCGGCGGGCCGCCAACAATAATCGTGGCCGCCAAGCCTTGGCCTGCACATAAGGTCGTAACAAATAGGGCCGCCAACAGTCGCTTGCTTGTAAGCATCAGCTCATACTCACTTTCTTAAACGCACGAAGGAAATCCCCCCGAATTACTTCCGCGCATCCCCCCAAACGCAGTTGGCGTGCCGATTTGCTGGGAAGTCACAATTAATTCGAAGCCCATGGCCTATAAAGGCTTACCCCCACAATGCGGGTAACCGCACATCCTGCATGCGCTAAGTGACATTTACATGCTAGCGCTAATCTTTGCGCATAAATGCGATGGGCGAGCCTTGTGATAAGGCTCGCCCAGGGTGTGCTTGGATTCGTCGGAACGAAGTGGCTTACGCCTGCGACTCGCCAGCGTTCGGCTTCTTCCGCCGCCAGCGATAGGCCAAGCCGGCGACGCCCATCAGCGACCAGACGGCCAGTGAGGCGGGCTCAGGAACTTCGGCCAGCTCCGCATCTTGGAAATCGATCAGGTCACCGCCATTGAGCAAATTGGTTTGCGCCCAGTCTAGATAGGCCAGGTTACTGCGCTGGCTACTGCCGAGGTTAAAGCCAATGCGGGTGATATCCAAGCCGGATGTAAACAGATGGGCCCAGGCCGGATCGGCGGCCCACTCCGCCAACGAGCGCGTTTCCGCTGCGCCAGGGCCGCCAGGACCATAGAGCCGAAAGGCATCGGTATTCTGGTCGATGCTGGCCGTATTCCAGGCGTCGAAATTGTGGCTGGGATTCAGGTAGGCAAAGATGTTGCCGTTCGATAGTTCGATGTTCATGCCCAGCGTGCGCTGGGTGGGATTCGAGTCGTTGTAATAGCTGAAGCTGAACGAGAAGCTGTTCGACAGCAGTGCGCTGGCGGGACCAAAGTTGCCAAACGTGCTGATGTCCGACTTGCCTGCGTTTTGGTTCGTACCATCCAAACGCACATAGCCTGCGCCGTTCAGCGATCCGGCCGGGCTATTGCCAGGCAAACCGCCCGCGGCATCGGCAACGTTCTGCCCTTCGCCGAGGAATTTAATCTGGGCGGCAATCTGCGCCGGCGATGCGGGACCGCCAGCGGGCGGGCGCGTATCGCCTGAAACCCAGCCATGCTCGCCCAAACCGTTCACCGTGATCGGCGCAGCCAGCGCAACGGACGTATGACCGAGCACAACCACGACAGCTAAGTAAGCAAACGCGCGGAGCTTCATAATCGATTCAACAGCGGTAGGACAACGTAGGTAATGCTTGAATTGACCAGCTACTGCCTTGCAGACCTTGCGCCATACCGCATAAATCCCATAGCATCTCACAACATCCTTACACAAAAGGACTTGTGCAAAACAATCGGAACCATGCGTAACACCACTGCGCTAACTAGCCTTTACACTCCTTGCGCTAACACTGCACGCAGTCTTTGCGCGGATGCATGCCTAAGAGATTTGACGTTCGCGCAAAGAAAAGGGCGAACCGCAGTTGGTCCGCCCACACATACAGCGAACGAAGGGCCTTAGCCGTGTGCCTGCTTTTTGCTGCGCCAGCGATAGGCTAGGCCGGCGACGCCCATCAGCGACCAGACGGCCAGCGAAGCGGGTTCGGGAACTTCGGCCGGGGCAGGAGCCAGTTGGCTAATGATGCCGACATAGAGCGGATCGGGGTCGTAGCTTCCGCCTGGGAAACCTGGTGCCGCGCCACCGCCAGCGAAGTTGACCAAGCCCCCCGCACCAATTCCATCCGTGGGCTGCAAGTTCGCAATCTCGATCGAGTAGATCATGTCGCCATCCGCAATGCCGAACAGGCTGAGATCGAACGCGTAGGCAAAAGCGCCATCGGTATCGCCCAGGTAATTCTCGAAACCGGATTGCGCCTGGAAGTACCAATCGGTAAATGCACCGCCGCCGAGGCCCAAGCGGACCATCAACGCTTCCGGCGATCCTTGCGAACCGGATTCATACACCACGAAGTCGGCGCCGGCGGCGTTCACGAGTCCTTGTCCCGATGCCCAGGACAGGCTCAAACCGTGACGCGAAGCGGCACCATCGTTACCCCGTGGAAGATTCACCGCCGACGAGAAATGCGATCCAGTACCATCGCTTTGCGTCATACCAAGCTGCGCGTTGGCCATCTCGCCTAACGAGCGTCCTGCCGTCCACCCAGGCACTGCCGTGAAGGCTCCGCCACCGCCCACGCTTTGGGCACCAAAGCCGACCGACTGTGTGATTCGGTTCGGCAACTGGCTGCTAAACACAGCGCCGCCCAGGGTTTGTCCATTGCCCAGCAGACCGATCGTGTCCGGCGAGTTGGCTGGGTCGAAGGTGTAGCCTGCGAAAGTAAAGGGAGCCGCAATCAGCGACTGCTGGCCCAGGCCCATCACCGTCAGGGCCACCAAAGCGGCGCAGGCAAAAGGTGCAATTCTCATCGTGTCTCTCACGTTGTGGTGCAAAGCGGCTTGCGAGATTAATCGCCCGATCAACTATGGCTTCTATAGCAGAATGCGCGCCGGTCATGTAAAGGAACTTTTATTTGTTGTAAGCAGCAATGCCACAACGAGTTAGAATAACCACCTGAACTTGCATGCACTATAGGCGTAAACTAGCCTTTGCGCATTAGCGCCAAGCTATTGGCCAGAATTTACACGCCTTTAGTCGGCGATCTAAGCGACCTTCCGATACTCGCTGCGCCAGATGGGCAAGCCGTCTTTGCGCTTGCGACGCTCGAAATTGGTCCGATAGTCCATGTCGTGCGCGGGCGTTTGCTCCGCGACGGGAAGAGGGCCGCTGAGACGCGGCTCGGCGGCCAGAATCGGCAGGGTCGTCTCGAAGTATTCCTGCACGTCGGTCCAAAAGTGCAGCGAGCCGCCAGGCACAAGCACGCGCGCGATGTCGCGCACAAAGGCCTCGTTCATCACGCGGCGTTTGCGATGTCGGGCCTTCCACCACGGGTCGGGAAAATAGACATGAATCGCCGCGGCGCAGGCATCCGGAACCAATTCCCGAAAGAAACGCAAACCATCGCCGCTGATCATGCTGGCATTGGTCAGTTCGTGCCGCTTCAGCCGCGCCGCACAAAATGCCGCGTACTTCGGCGCGACTTCAATGCCGAGGTAATTGCGCTCGGGATGGGCGAGCGCCGCCGTCGTCAAGAACAGCCCCTTGCCAGAACCCATCTCGATTTCGAGCGGTTGCGGCTGGGCGAAAAACGTCTGTAGATCGAGATAGCTCGGCGAGCGGGAAGCGTCAGCTTCCTGGTTTTCTTCTGGTTTTTCCGGCTCCACAAGGGAGGCAGACGCCTCCGGCTCGCGGATCTCGCCGACTGGCTTCTCTGGCTCGCCTAGCAGGTCAGAAAGCTCGCGCAGGTGCCGCGACAGGTCCAGATTCGGATCGAGCTTGCGTAGCGCGCGGCGGCCCATGGGTGTTCAAAAACCGGTCTTACGACGAGGCTTGCTTAGCTTTGTTTTGCATGGCGGTCAGGGCTTCGACCGG
>JAEZGD010000265.1 GCA_023417165.1 Planctomycetota bacterium | reverse complement strand
CCTCTGGGGGACGACCGCCGCTGGGCAGCTTGCGCTTGGCATCGTGGAAGTTGTGAATCGCCAGACCGATCTGCTTCGAATTGTTGGTGCAGGTCGAGCGGCGCGCCGCTTCGCGCGCGGCTTGCACGGCCGGCAGCAAGAGCGCGACCAGCACGCCAATGATCGCGATGACGACCAATAGCTCGACGAGTGTAAAGCCGGGGCGTGATGCCGACCGGCGATAAGGAAACGTGACTCTCATGACTTTCTCCAGTGGATAAAACAGAAAACCGTGGACGTTCAAACGTGAGGTGTGGCGATCGAGAGGCGGGACGATTTCCCCCACGGTTGCAGGCCCGTAATGGCACGAAATGTAGTACTCATCTCGTTGGTTCCTTGCGTGGGTAAGTTGTGTTGTGGTAAAGCTTTGTAGGGGGAAGTGGCTTGCGAGACGGCAGTGCTACGGCGGGAGCGAAGCACGCGAAATTGCCCGAGCTAGCGGGCGAGGATCCCAGAACAGGAACAGAAGCCAGGCTTGATCAGATGCGAGAAACCTGTGGCATTTAGCGGCCAAACCGTCGCCCGGTTCCAGGCGCAGCGCGGCCGATTGTCGCTAGTGAGCGACAAGGCTGCGGCACGATCGCCTGGTGAATGCAACGGGGACATGGACGCGCTCTTGCGAGACGGCGCGTCCTCTGGGATGACCCAGTCAGGCGCGAGAGATCATGGATGGGATGGGAAGCCTCCCGCAATGCGGGTTGGCTATGCGCACAAGCTCAATCGGGACGCAGGTTCTAGTGCGAGGTGCGGCTGGGAAGGTTGTTATTGTTACTGGCCGCTTCCGAGCGGCGGATGCGGCGCTTCTCCAGGCGGTCGATCTGCACGACGACGCCATCTTGGATGATGATGCTGACAGTGCCAAAACGCAGGCCGCGCATCGCCTCGCGGATGTGCGCCCATTCGGCGCTCACTGCATCACCTGCATGATGCGCGCTTCCGTTTCTGGCATCGATAGGTTGGCTCATGACGGCTCTCCTCGTTCGCTCTCTGCGAGTGAAATCATTAAATGCTGTAGTCGTCGACAAACACGCGCACTTTTCGTGGCGTGACGAACACTTGCTCGCCAGGTTGCAGGTCGAGTTCGGCATAGCGATGCGGCGTCAGATCGACTTGAATGTCGCTGCCATCGGGCGCCACTAGCCCCACCTTGGCAATCGCCCCGGCGGGATTCAAACGCAATACGCGTGCCGGCAAACTCGGAGCACCATTGGCGAATCGCTCGATATCCAGTTCGTGCGGACGCACATACACATTGGCTTCCTTGCCCCCTTGGCCGCGTATGCCCGGCACATCAAAGGTGGCATTGCCTACCAGGGCGGCGCCGTCGTGCATGCGACCGCGAAACACATTCACCTGGCCCAGGAATTCCATCACAAATTCCGAAGCCGGCTGATGGAACACCTCGGCGGGCGTGCCCACCTGTTCGATCTTGGCGTTGTTCATCACCACGACGCGGTCGGCCACTTCTAGGGCTTCTTCCTGATCGTGGCTCACCAGCACGCTGGTGATGTGAATCTCGTCATGCAAGCGCCGCAGCCATTCGCGCAAGCCTTTGCGGACTTTGGCGTCGAGCGCGCCGAACGGTTCGTCCAGCAGCAGCACCTTGGGTTCAATCGCCAGCGCCCGCGCGAGTGCCACGCGTTGACGCTGTCCGCCTGAAAGCTGCGAGGGGAACCGTTTGCCAAATCCTTCCAGCTGAATCAGCTTCAGCAGCGTGGTTACCTTTTCGTGAATCGCTTGCTTCGACGGACGCAAAGCGCGCGGGCGAACTCGCAAGCCAAACGCAATGTTTTCGTACACGCTCATGTGGCGAAACAGCGCGTAATGCTGAAACACGAATCCCACCTGGCGTTCGCCGACCTGGCGACGGCCGACGTCTTCGCCATGAAAGCGAATCGCGGTGTGAATGTCGTTGTCGGGCGTTTCCAGCCCCGCAATGATCCGCAGCAGCGTGGTTTTGCCCGATCCCGAAGGACCCAAGAGCGCAACCAACTCGCCGTCGTTTACCTTCAGGTTGACATTCTCTAAAGCGCGATAGCTGCCAAAGGTTTTCGATACCGACTTGACTTCAATACTCATGGATTAAGCCTCTGCCGTGTCCGGCTCAAGGGTTGCATTCAGATCTTGTGCGACTTTCCATTCCAGGAAGGACTTGGCGGCCAGCGTCACCAGGCCCAGCAGCGCCAGCAGCGATGCCATGGCAAAAGCGGCGACCGCGTTGTATTCGTCATAGAGAGCTTGCACGTGCAGCGGAATCGTCGTCTGCCCGGCAATATTGCTGCTCACCACCGATACCGCGCCAAACTCGCCCATCGCGCGGGCGTTGCACAGAATCACGCCGTACAACAGGGCCCACTTAATGTTCGGCAGCGTGACGCGAAAGAACGTCTGCCAACCGCTGGCGCCCAGCGATCGCGCCGCTTGCTCCTCTTCCGAGCCTTGTTCTTGCATCAGCGGAATCAACTCGCGAGCGACGAACGGAAAGGTCACGAAAATGGTCGCCAGCACAATGCCTGGCAGTGCAAACACGATCTTGATGTCGCGCTCGGCGAGCCATTCGCCAAACCAGCCTTGCAAACCAAACAGCAGCACGTACACCAGGCCCGAGATCACCGGCGAGATCGCAAACGGCAGATCGATGACGGTAATCAGCAGGCTTTTGCCCGGAAAATCAAATTTCGCAATCGCCCACGAAGCCGCGACGCCAAACACCATGTTCAGCGGCACCGCAATGCCTGCGGCCAGCAATGTCAGCTTGATCGCTTGCCAGGCGGCGCGATTGTTGAAGCTTTCGAGGTATTCGTTGATGCCCTTGCGAAACGCCTCGGCGAACACCGACATCAGCGGCAATACCAACACCAGGGCGACAAATGTCACGGTCACGCTGATCAGCAACAGCTTGAGCCACAGCGGATCCTTCGCGGCGATCTTCGCCGCTTTGCTTTGAACGCTCATGGCTTAAGCTCCCTTCCGATACGATCGCGTGGTCCACCACTGCAAAGCGTTGATCGCCAGCAAGATTGTGAACGAAGCCAACAGCATGACGACGGCAATCGCGGTCGCGCCTTGATAGTTATGCTCGTCGAGCTTCGTCATGATCAGCAGCGACGCGATCTCCGTTTCCATCGGAATATTGCTGCTGATGAATACCACCGAGCCGTACTCGCCGAGCGCTCGTGCAAAGGCCAAAGCGAAGCCAGTCAGCAGCGCCGGCAGCACCGTTGGCAGAATTACTCGCCAAAAGGTTTGCCAACGATTTGCTCCCAAGCTGGCCGAGGCTTCTTCGGTTTCGCCATCGAGTTCTTCCAGGGCCGGTTGTAACGTGCGCACTACAAACGGCAGCCCGATGAACGTCAACGCAATCGTGATACCCAGCGGCGAGTAGGCCGCCTTGATGCCGAGCGGTTGCAGCCATTGGCCAAGCCAACCGTTGTCGGCATAGATGGCCGTCAGCGCGATGCCGGAGACTGCCGTTGGCAGGGCAAACGGCAGGTCCACCAACGCGTCGATGAACTTGTAGCCGGGGAAGCGATAACGCACGAGCGTCCACGCCACAATGAACCCGAAGACGACGTTCACCAGCGCGCCGATGAGCGACGTGCCGAAGGTCAGCTTATAGGCGGCAACAACGCGGGCGTTCGTCACCGTTTCCCAAAACTCGGACCACGGCATCGCTGCCGTGCGCGCAAACAGCGCGGCCAGCGGCAATAGCACAATCAAGCTGAGATACAGCAGCGTATAGCCCATCGTGAGCCCGAAGCCGGGCAGCACGCGTGGGCGGAACAAAGCGATTTGCATGGCGACGTGTCCTTACTTGTCGGCCGACGGATCGTAGATCTTGTCGAACACGCCACCGTCGTCGAAATGTGCCGCTTGGGCCTTCACCCAGCCGCCGAACACGTCGTCAATCGTGAAGAGGTCCACTTCTTTGAAGATCGAGAGCGCTTCGGCTGGGACCAGGTCAGCCTTCGCAGGACGATAGTAATGCTTGGCGGCCAATGCTTGGCCTTCCGCCGAGTACAGGTACTCGAGATAGCCTTGCGCGACCTTTTCGGTGCCATGCTTCGCGACGTTCTTGTCGACTACCGCGACCGGCGGTTCCGCCAGAATGCTGATGCTGGGCACTACGATCTCGAACCGTTCTGGGCCGAGTTCCTTGACCGCCAGATAGGCTTCATTCTCCCAAGCCAGCAGCACGTCACCCACTTCGCGTTGCACGAAGGTGTTGGTCGAACCGCGAGCGCCCGAATCGAGCACCGGCACGCGCTTGAAGATTTCGGCAACAAACGCACGGGCCTTGGCATCAGCCGCCTGGCGTTGTTCCGGCGTCGCGTCTTTCAGCTTCGACAGATCGCCGAACTCTTGCTTCAGCGCGAAGCCCCAGGCGGCCAGGTAGTTCCAGCGAGCGCCACCGCTGGTCTTCGGGTTGGGCGTGATGATCTTCACGTCCCCTTTCACCAGGTCGTCCCAGTCCTTGATCTGCTTGGGATTGCCCTTGCGAACCAAGAAGACAATCGTCGAGGTGTACGGCGCGCTGTTGTGCGGCAACCGCGATTGCCACGCAGCATCCAGCAGCTTGCCCTTCTCGGCAATGACATCAATGTCGTACGCCAGCGCCAGCGTGACGACGTCCGCTTCGTTGCCATCGATCACTGCGCGGGCTTGCTTGCCAGAGCCGCCGTGCGAGTTCTCGATATGGACGTCCTGGTTGTGTTCTGCCTTCCAATGCGCGATGAACGCATCGTTGAATTCTTTATAGAGCTCGCGCGTCGGATCGTACGAGACGTTGCGCAGCGTCACTTTGCCGCCAGCTTTCCCCGACGCGCCAGAATCGCTCGACGAAGTGCACCCGCATGTCAGACCCACAAGGAGTAGCGTTAGGTAGAGCCAAGAATGCTGGGTCGAAGTCATGGGGCGGGCCTCGTTCCTTGAGGTGTGGGCGATCAGGTTGTGGGTGAACTGGTATCGCATGTGCTGTTGCGACGGGTAGCCATAAGGCAACACCCATGCCAAGCCGCACAACTGGGCGAATCCGGTTAAAAAGGCGGCATTTAGGCCGCCGAGGCGAGAAATAGGGCTGCTTGCAATGCTACCGGCCGTTAAATACGATGGTTTTGTTCCGTTAAATACGATGGGTTTCTGTGAAAGATAACAGCATGCAGCGGTTCCGGGATCTTCTGCTCGATGTCTGGCGCGAGGCGTGTCGGCACATCGAAATCCACGAGTCGACCGGAAACATCGCCGATTTGCTCGCCAAAGAACTGCCGCTCGAGACGCTGATCGTGCGCCGCTTCGATCCCGCTCATAGCGCCATCGAGACGGTAGCTATCGGCGGCGTGAATCACGCGGCGGCCGGCATGGGCGCTCGCACGGTATGCACGCCGGCGCAGTGGCGGAAGCTGGCGAGTTGGCTCAAGAGCAAAGAGGTGCTGCAGCGTCACGCGCGCGAGCACCTATCAGAACTCGGCGCACTGCTGCCTGGCGAGATCACAGGTGAAGCGC
>JAEZGD010000258.1 GCA_023417165.1 Planctomycetota bacterium | reverse complement strand
GTATTTGCCGTCCCTGCGGCAACTGCAAGTCGAGGTGCATCAAGGCACCGTCACCATTCGCGGGTGCGTGGCGTCGTTCTATGAGAAGCAAGTGGCGATTCACTCGTGCCAGCGCGTCGCCGGCGTGCGGAACCTGGTCGACGCCGTTGACGTCTCGCGCTCGTAAGCGCTCTCACTTCTTTTCGACCTGAGCGGGGGACGTCAGTCCCCTGCATGCGTCTTTGCCGTCGCTGATGATCGCATGGCAAATCGGGACGAAGCGCGGCTTCGTTCTACATGACGTCGCCATGCTCGCCAACGTAGGTCGATGCCATGCATCGACCATGAAGTGTGCGCGTGGCAACATTCGAGCGGCATTCATGCCGCTTCTTCCTTGTTAGGCCCGCCGTTTACGGCGGGTTGTAGCGAAACGCAAGCGCGCTAGATGCCGTAGCCCCATTCATGGGGCTTCTCGATGGACTCGGCTTGAGCCGTGGGTCCCTGGCGTAAACGCCACCGGCAGCGAGAAGGCTCATGAATGAGCCTAGCGACGAACTCCGCGTTAGACTTGATTAACCCGCCGTAAACGGCGGGCCTAAGACACGCGAAAGCGGCATGAATGCTGCTCAAATCCGAACGCTCGATGTCACTGCGACCTGAGCGGGGGACGTTAGTCCCCTGGGCAGAGTTTCGTGGCAATGGAGGATGACTTCGCGAGTAGCGTTTGCATCTCGATGCGGGCGCGAATGGCGTCAGCCGCATCGTAACTTCACGCTGCGAATGAACGGCACGCCGCATTCATCCGGCTCACGCCGGACGCACAGGTGGGAACGGGCCAAACGCTGGCGCGAAGCGAGAGAATTACTTCTCGGCCTGCTTCTTGTTCTTCGCCGGCTTTTCCATCGTCCAGGCGGTGAGCCAGCGCTCGCTTTCCTTCTTCAGACCGAAGTCTTCAACGAGGCGCTTGTGCATGTCGGGCAAGTGCCCGGCGCCGTAGAAGATGCCGACCTTCTTTTTGCCAGCGTCGATCTCGCGCTGCAAGACTTGCAATGCCTTCTTGTTGCGCTCGGTGATGATGGTCGAGCCATCTTTGCCTTCGAGCACGGCCATCTGACCATCGAGGTTCTCGAACTGCGAAGCCATCGCCTGCTTCAGCCGATGGGCGCGGTCCTTCGAGAACATGGCGAACAGCATCTCGGCGTCGCTGGTGCCCCCTTTGCCTTGCACTTTGGCGCTTTGGCCCATCATGCGAAACAAAATGCCGAGCATGCTCTCGTTTTTGTCCTTCATGCTTTGCGCGAACTCTTCCGGCGACATGTCGGCGTGGATGAAGTTCTTTGGGGTGTAGTCGACGCAGTCGAGCTGGAATTCCAGTTCGAGCATCGATTGCATGCCGCGCTGCATGCCGCTGACCGGGTTAACGCCGCCCTCGCGCACGCCGCCTTTGGGAATCTTCGTCCCTTCCGGCGCGACCAACTCGTACAGCAGCGCTTCGTACTGGGTAAACGCCTGGTTGAGCTCGTCGTAGTATTTTTTGTCACCGACGTGCACCGCGCCGATCAGGTCGACGGTCACCCCTTCGTTTTTGTCACCGGCGGAGACATAGCGCACGATTGAGGTTTGCAGCGCGATGGGATCCTTGCGATCGTCGCGCAGCACGCGCAGGAAGACGTCCTTCTTTGCCTCCTTGGCCTCCTTCTCGGTGGCCTTGGCAGCCGGCGTCTCTTCGGCCACGGCCTGAGCGGCCCACAGTGCCACCAAAAAGCCAAACAACGCCCACAGATAGCGACGGTCGCGCATGACGAACCCCTGACAAACTTCACGACGTGGAATTTCGACTTGCGCCGAAGGAAAGGACCGCCGAATTCTACGGCGCGCCCCGGCTGGCAGCAATTCGCTGCGAGACGCCGTTTCTTGGGAAACGCCGGCTTCCGCCCGGCAGCAGGCACGTACTACGCAGCTTCGCGAGCATCTTCCAGCCCGGCTAACTACACGCAGAAATGCTGACAAGGGCAATTTTGCCCTGCGAAACGCCCTCCAAACCACCCGCACGAGCGAGACAACCAGTCGCTTTTCAGCGCCAACCACCTCGCCATTCCGCACGCAACGCCTTTACTAGCAATCACTTACAAGTGGCCCACTGACCACCGGCATCGTACGACCCGCATCTCAGGCACGATCCGATTTTTCCGTAGGGCTTTCCGTCTTTACTTAACTTCCGCGACAGGCCTTTCCGATACTACCCTCACATGCCGCTTTACGTCGCCTCTTCGTAGACGCCGGCGCAGGCAGGACGCATCAGCCAAGGGTGGTACCGAAATATGTTAGCCAACAAGCTCTTCTCGTGGCTGGCGACGGTGGTTGTCGTCGTGGGCATCGCCGGAACGGCGCGTGCCGGTGATGGAAGTCACACGCCGCTCTTCATCGAGCCCAACTATTTCAATCCTGATTTGCAGTTCTTCGCACCTGCAGATCTGGACTACTTCGGCGACCCGCCGGATCCAACCACGGGTTGGTTCTTCACGTACGATCGCATGTACGTAGCGGTCTCGCGTCCCGAGAACGGTCCGCGCCCTTGGGACATGGACCAAACCTGGGGTAACCGCTTTGATATCGGTTACATGACCGAGGACGACGGCGGCTGGCTCTTCAATGTCACGCACATTGACGGCCCGACCAGCGAAGCCGGTAGTGCGAAGGCCTCGACCTCCAGCGTCGAGTTCAACAAGGTCTTCCGCCTGGAACCCTTGTTCCACAACGGCATCATCGAGCCCTTCCTCGGTATGCGTTTCGTCAAGTTCGATGACTTTGGCGTGCCGCCGCTGCAGATCTTCCCGGACACGATCGAGAACAACATTGTCGCGGGTCAGATCGGCGTGCGAGCCTGGAAAAACTTTGGCCACTGGAAAGTCTCCAGCGAAGTCCGCAGCTTCAACGGTGTGAACTTCCAATGGTACCAGACCGAAGATTTCGCAGAGTTTGTCGCGGCTGGCGAAGTGCGTGCCGAAGCCCAGTACAACCTGACTCGCGATGTCGCCTTGCGAGCTGGCTATGAACTGCTGTACTTCGGTTGCGGCATCGCTCGCAACAATAACCTGGTCGACAACAACGAAGACCTGGTGCAACATGGCCTGACGTTCGGCTTCACCATCAACCGGTAAAGCCCCGCCCATCGTCACGCCCATCGTCACGCCCACTGCCACGGCCAGCAAGACGCCCTCTTGCTGGCCTTTGGCGTTTCTTGGGAGTGGCGAGTGGTCAGTGGTCAGTGGCGAGTTGAATGCCACTGGCTACGTGTCACTGTCTTGGGTGCCACTGCTGGCTTGTCCAGCAGTGCGGAGTGGTGAGAGCCAGCCAAGCATTGGTTAGCGTGGAAAGGTCATTTTGAAGACAGCTTCCTGGGCAGGTGTGAGCCCTCTCTATAAGGTCATGTTTGTCACGAACAAAGAGTTGTCAGCCTCACTCGTTTAACAGCACTGCTGGACAAGCCAGCAGTGGCACACGGCGACTTTAGAAGCGCACTAGCCGCCTGTGGCGGCGAGAATCTGGCGGATCGCGCCGAGGTGATAGGCGGTGTGAACGGCGCTAGCGAGCGCGCCGGGGGCGCTGGTTTGGTCCCATTGATCGCGCGCGCGAACGGCTTGCTGCCAGGCTTCGGATGCCTGGCGCAACTTCGCGCGCAATTCGGTCCATTGCTGCTCGTTCACGTGCCCGCGTTTCCAACTCGCTTCCCAGTCAGAAGTGGCCCATGGATTAGCTTCGCCTTGGGCCCAGCGATTGAATAGCGAAAGGCCGTAGTGCACATGATCGACATGCGCGGCAATGGTGGTCTTGCCTGGCATCGGGCGCTGCGAGGCGGTGGCCGCCGAGATCGTATCGAGCTGCGCGAGCAGCCCTGGATCGCCCGGATTGAGCGCATAGCTTTCGCCGGCCGGCGCACCGTCCAGGATTTCGGTCAGGAGCTTGCTTAACGCCTGCTGAAAGAGGTCATCGGTGGTCATGATCAATCGCCCTGGGTGAGGATGGAGCTACGATGCTGCGGCTCGGAGATATTCTAGCCGTGCGCAAGACGGAGAAGAGCAGGGGACAGTCGAAAGCCACTGGCCACTCGCCAAGGTGCCACTGCTGGCTTGTCCAGCAGCCATTTTGAGGCACAGCTTGCCCTGCCACCACGCGCCGCGCACTAAAGGCGAGTACAGTAATACTGCCAAGCGAACCATCAGGCGTCCGTGCACTCTCCATAGCGATATATCGTAACCTTGGCTTCGTTCACCACAGGCCAGCCAAAGAAGATGACTCCTGACAAGCAACAAGTTCCGAGCAGTAGCTTCCAGAAGTTCCTGAAGGAGGCGGAGGCAACTGGCCGGGAAAAAGCAGACGGGTTCGACCACCAAGTGCTGAAGTCGCTCTTCGGGTCGGAACAACAGTTGGCGCTGGAGATGTTGTTCGAATTAGCAAAGCGAGGTGATACGACTGCGATCGACGCCTTCCGCAGCTTCCCCGCGGACCGAGCTGTTCCTCTCCTCAAGGAACTATTGCCGATCCACAATCCGCCAAGTTTAAAGCACGCCCATGCTTGCTTCAGTCTTTGGTCCCTGACGCAATGCACGGATTACTGCGACGAGCTCACCAACGACCTGGCTTTGGCCGATGCCCTATTTCGCGGGGTCGTTGTGCTGCTGATCGCGAAGTCGGTCCCGACACCGCTGACCAGGCAAGCTCTTTGGAGAGTCGTTGAGACGGAAGAGGATTCTACCGCTCGCGGAATGGCCGCGCGCGGGCTTCTGTATTTCAGTGGCAAGCTGCGATCGCCAGTCCAGCAAATCAGCCGCTTTGATGCCCTGCTTCGGAGCATCTATTCCGATCAAGCGATGGAGCGATCCAATGGCATTCAGGAATTGAAAAAGATTCTCGCATCCGCATAAGTCGCCTCAGCTGGGTGCCACTGCTGGCTTGTCCAGCAGTGT
>JAEZGD010000255.1 GCA_023417165.1 Planctomycetota bacterium | reverse complement strand
ATTCCAGGCGGCATAGGCCAGCCGCAAATAGTGCCGGGCGTAGTGACGCTTGGCGATCGGGCTCATCTTGTCGGCATAATTCGCCTGGCGAACGGCAAACTCCTGCTGAGCCTGCGCGCCTTCGTGGGCCAGCGACGAATCGGACACCAACCGCGGAGTAATCAACACAATGACTTCGCTGCGATCGGTGCTTTCGACCTTGTTACGAAAGGCAGCGCCCACGTACGGCAAGCTACCGAGCAGCGGAATCTGCGTGGTGTTGTTTGACAGATCCTCGCGAATCAGACCACCGATGATCACCGTGCTGCCATCGCGACACATGATGTTGGTCGTGACTTGCGTGACTTCCTTATCGGGCAGTGTGAAGCCCTCGACCACGCGCACGTCACCTGTCGACAGTTCGGGATGAACTTCCAGGCGGATCGAGCCATCGCTGAAGATGTAAGGGCGGATGCGCAACTGTGTGCCGACTTCCAAAAACTCGATCGACTGCGTCGACGCATTCTCGGTGACGGTGGTGCTGACGTAACCCTTTTGGGCACCGATCAGAATTTCAGCGCGCTGCTTGTTCAAGCACAACAGACGCGGCGCAGCGACAACGTTGGTCTCGCCAATCGTTTCCAACGCGTTGATGAACACGCTAGTACTGGCATCGAGGAAGCCGAAACGCAGCCCCTCGCCATTGAGATTGAACTGCGCCAGGTTCGAGAGTGGCGAACCCGACACTAGCCGCACGTTGTTTTTATCGCGGAATAGTTGGAAATCGACGCCGAACTCGTACTGGTCGTCGAGCTTGACGCTCAGAATCATCGCTTCAATGGCGACTTGCTGCGGCTTAATGTCAATCTCGGCTACCAGTTGATCGATCTGGCGCAGGATCGCCTCGTAGTCGCGCACGATCACGACATCGGTGCCCGCGAAGCTATCGCCGCCGGTCTTCACGATATCGGCGGGAATGTCGATTTCGGACGCGCTCGACACGCTGATCTTGCCTAACCCTTGCGAGAGTAGCGGCGTAATCAAGGTCTGCAATTCGGCGGCGCGGACATAGTTCGGGCGATAGACGCGCGAAGTGATGACATCTTGCGCGCGATCCATTTCGTCCAAGTCGGCTGGCGTGCCAATGAACACGAACTTGCCTTCGCGCCGGGCGATAAAGCCGGTCGATTTCAGAATCGCTTCTAAGGCGGCGTTGACATCGACGTTGACCAGCGAAGCGGAAACGGCACCAGTCACATTCTTGCCTGCCAAAATATTCAGCCCTGTTTCGGCGCTGATCATTTCCAGCACATGGCGAATGTCGGCGTTCTGCACGTTGATTTGCAGTTGGTCGTCCCCTTCGCCACGCGCTACCTGCGTGATGGCGCGAGGGGCGACCTCTTCAGGCAAGGCGCGCCGCGGTGCCGGCTCGGGAAGAGGAGGCAAAGGAGGCTGTGGCTGTGGCAAAGGCTGCGCAGGCGGAGCCGCCTGGGTGATGGCATTGGGCGGCAAGCCATTTTGCTGGAGGTTTTGTAGTGCGTTAACGAACGCATCGCTGTTGCGCTCGGTCGCCTGCTTGAGTTCGGCGATGGCTTTTTCCAGTCCACTGGCGTCTTGCGCGACCGGAGGTTGCACCGGTGCGAGTGCTGGCGGCGGCACTGCCGGCAGCGCCAAGGCCAGGTGGTTGGGAGGCGGTTCGCTCGGCTGCGGCTCGAACGCGCCGCGCTGTTTCGCATCGCTTAGTAATCGGTCGGCTTGCTCGCCAGCAGAGTCGGTAGCGCCTGGCTCGATGTGTAGCGCTAACGACACCGCCAGACCAACGCCGGCAGCAGCGCAAGCAGCTAGAAGTGTAAAGCGGAGCAGGCTGTGCATGGGTCGTCCCTGACCGTACAACGAGTCGCTGGCGGTAAATGATGAGCGTCCGCCGCTAAGTTATTCCGACTCCGGCGCTGATGAGTAAGTGCCGAAAGTCAGTTGTTCGCCTTCGCCCAGCGGCTGTAGTTTCAGCGCGAGCGAGTATTCTTTTCCGTTGCGCGCCAGGGTCACCTGACGAGCTTCAATCTGCGTCACTTCAAATTCAATCAGCGGCCCGCTGGTGGCGCTGCCTGCTTGTGGTGCTAACTTGATCCGACTGCCTTCTCGATAGCGTTTGCCATTGACGGTTGCTTGTCGCATATTGCCGGCGACGAGCGTGCCTTGCAGCATCAGGCCCAGCGATTCAGGCGTTGGATCGCTGCTGATCGCCGGGGCACCAACGGCGGCGGCCGCGGCTGGGTTCGCCGGGGCGACCGCTTGGCTTTGTTCGGTTGCGGTGACGGCGAAGGGATCGCGCCCTGTGGCGTCTACCGTGGCCGAAGCCATGCGCTGATCGGCGGCAATCTGTTCGAGCAATTTATCCCAAGCAATTTGCGGCGTAGACGCAGGGCCCGCAGCTGCGGGGGGCTCCACGGCCGGTGTCTCGGCGACGGCGGCGGCTACCGGGCGCTTGGGCTTCTTGGCACCGCCGAACCACTTGGTGGCGAGCGGAGCCCAAAACCACAGCGCCACCACCGAAACCAGCGCCAGTGCCGCTGTTTTCTTGGGATTGCGCGTCAGCTCCTTCTTCAACTGTTTTGCTAGCTTCTGTGTATTCACATCACTGCCCGTACCCCTTTACCAGTCGGCAAAATGGCCCGGCTCCTCTTGTATCGCCCTGATCGGCACTGCTTGTTTAATCGGAAATCTCCGGCACGCCTGCGAACAGCGAAAGCCGCAGCTCGCAGCGCAAGCGTCCTGGCGTCGCTAGCACCGGCTCGACTTGCATGCGCTCGATCCAGAACTCGGCGTCGAGCGTTTCGAGCCGGCTGAGGAACGCCGAGAGCTGCGCGAAGGTGCCCTCGAGCGCCATTTCGACCGGCACGCGCCGCAGGTAATGCAGCGACTCGGCGGCCTGCGGCTCGAAACGCACGATTTCGGTCGCGGCATGGTTCGCGTGCTCGGTCATGTCGACAAAGACGTGCGCGAGTCGCTCTTCGCTCGATGACGATTGATGCCAGGCGTCGCTGAAGTGCCTGGTGCGCTTCAGTTCATGTTCGATGTGCGCAATCTGCGCGTCGAGCTGCTGGCAATCCATGACGTAGTCACGCTGCTGTTGCAGTTGCCCGCGCATTTCAGCCGTCGCTCTTTGGCTCGGCAAAAAGATCAGCAAGACATAACCGCAGACGCTGGCCCCAATCGCCAAGGCGAACAGCCAACCGGGCTTCGTTTTGTGCGAGGTTGTTTTCTTCATGGGCGGCTCGCAAGAGTCGATTCAGCGGTCGAGGGCGTTTGCAGCGCGGTGGCGCTGCTGGGCG
>JAEZGD010000206.1 GCA_023417165.1 Planctomycetota bacterium | reverse complement strand
GAGGAACACGGAGAGAACAAAAACGAGGCCAAAGAAAGCCGCAGATAAACGCAAATGCACGCAGATAAAACCAATTTAATGGAATTGCCTGATGGATCCGTGTTTATCGGTGTCTATCTGCGGCTCTCTGTCTCTCTTCTGGCTTTCTGTTCTCTCCGTGTTCCTCCGTGTCTCCGTGGTGAACTTAAATCTTGATTCTCGGTGATCGATCCTTCGCCAGGCGGGCGTCATCCCGCCAGAGCAAAGGGTGGACGAAGCCTGGCTTCGTCCAACGGGTTAGTCCAAATACACAAATTCATTGAGGTTGTAGACGTACAAGCAATAGTGCTTGAAGGCGTCGTCGGCCGATTGCTTGTGTTCGGTCTGCAAGCGGTTAATCAGGGCCAGGCCACGATCGATTTCGGCCTGGCTGGGCTTGCGCGTCAGCGTGATCTGCAAGGCGTGAGCCACGCGCGCCTTCAGGTCTGGCCCGGCTTCTTTCTTGACCCGTTCGGCCAAAGCCAAGGCTTCTTCATTCATGAAGTCGCCGTTGAGCATGGCCAATGCCTGGCCGGGCTGCGTGGTGTTGAAGCGGGCTTCGCAGGTCGTGTCGGTATCGGGGAAGTCGAAAGCCGACAACAGCGGCGTCACCAGCGAACGCTTGACGTGAATGTAAATACTGCGACGGGCCTGTTCCTCGGAGGAGGTTTTGCCCCAGCCCGAACCGGGCGCCGACTGGGTCTCCAGCACTTCCTTCGACATCGTCGGATAGTAGCCGGGGCCGAACATCTTCAGATTCAAACGACCATTGGCCGCGAACACCGAATCTCGCAGTTCTTCCGCGCCCAGGCGACGCATGTTATAGCGCCAGAACAGATCGTTGCCGGGATCGACCGTCAGCGCGTCGGCATTGCCAGCGGACGACATCTGATAGGCGCTCGACATCACGATCTGCTTGTGCAGCGGCTTCATGCGCCAGCCGTGTTTCACGAACTCATCCGCCAGATAGTTCAGCAACTGCGGATGCGTCGGCATGTCGCCCAAGAGGCCGAAGTTGTTCGGCGAGCGAACGATGCCGCGGCCGAAATGGTGCTGCCAGATGCGGTTGACCATCACCTTGGCGGTCATGGGGTTCTCGGCGGAAGCGATCCAATTGGCCAGCGCCGTGCGCCGCCCCGAGGATGGCGATCCCGCGGTAATCGCGTTTACTTCGGCAGCGCCGCCGCCGAGCACTTCGGCAAACGCGGGCTCCACCTTCTCGCCAGGGGCCAGCGGGCTGCCACGTCCCAGCACGAAAGTGTCCGGCGTCTTCGGATGCTCGGTCACGACCAGCGCCATCGAGACATCGGGCTTTTCCTTCTTCAGCTTTTCGAGCTGCTCGCGGTATTCGGTGTACTGACCCGCGCGCGCCTTGCCCAGCACCTTCTCGCCGTGGAGCTGAATGAGCTGCGGCGTCGATTCAGAGCCGGCTTTGCTCCTCTTGCCACGGCGGGCGCTGATGTGCTGATCGTTGCCGATCGCCGATAGCGAGCGATTCTGAAAACCGGGGCCGCTCCAAGTGGCGATCAGGCCTTGGCCGCCGTGAGCTTGGAAGTAATCGAGCCGCACCGGCAAACGCCCCGCAGGCAGCGTCACCTTGGCGGTTTGCGGATCGCCAATGCCGTGAATGCCGTCGCGGATGGCGATTTGCTTGCCATCGACCGTCAGGCGAATGCCGTCATCGGCATCGATGACAAAGGTGTACTCGCCCGCTTGCGGCACCTTCAAAAAGCCGGTGAAAACGACGCCAAAGTGATTATCGCGCGTCGCCATCGCCAGGTCGAACAGGTTGCTGGCGACCTTGCCCGCCGACTTCGGCTTCAGGCTGTCGTAATCCGGCAGACGCTCGAAACCTTCGAGGTAATAGCGATAGGTTAGCTCTTCCAGATCCGAAGCGGCTTCGGGAATGTACTTCTGCAGGAACTCTTTCTCGATCTCGGTGACCTTCGCCTGCATGTCTTCCTGGCGGCGTTTGATCTCCGTCAAGGCATCGTCGTACGCCTTCTTCGCATCGGCATTTTCGAACACAGGGCGTTCGACGTTCGGGCCGCCGTAGGCCATCGGCGTAATGCCACGGAAGAACGACACCATGGCGTAATAGTCTTTTTGCGGAATCGGATCGATCTTGTGATCGTGGCAGCGCGCACAGTTGATCGTCATGCCCAGCATGCCTTGGCCGACCGTGGTGACCAGGTCGTCATAGCCATCGAACAAAGCGAGTTCTCGATCGGCCGGTTCGTCGTCCCACAAACCCAGGCGATAAAAGCCCGTGGCGATCAGCGCATCGGCCGAAGGATTCGGCAGTTCGTCGCCGGCGAGTTGCTCGCGCAGGAACTGGTCATACGGCTTGTCGTCGTTGAACGAACGGATCACATAGTCGCGATACCGCCAAGCGTGCGGCTTGAGACCATCGCGCTCAAAGCTGTTGGTGTCGGCATAACGCACCACGTCCAGCCAGTGACGCGCCCAACGCTCGCCATAACGGGGCGATTCCAGCAGGCGGTCGACCACCTTTTCATAGGCATCGGCGCTGGTATCGGCTTCAAAAGCGGCAACTTCCGCAGCGGTCGGCGGCAAGCCGGTCAAGTCATAATACAAGCGGCGCAACAGCACGGCCTTCGACGCGGGGCCGGCCGGCTGCAGGTTCTTCGCTTCCAGCTTCGACAGAATAAACGCGTCGATCGGGCTCTTCACCCACGCTTGGTTCTTCACAGCCGGCACTGCGGGACGCACGACTTTCTCGAACGCCCAATGCTTTTGATACTTCGCGCCGTCGGCGATCCAGCGGCTGAGGATATCGATCTCACCGGCGGTCAGCGGCTTGCCTTCTGGCGGCATCCGCATGTCTTCGTCTTCGGCGCTGACGCGCGCGAGCACTTCGCTGCTCTCCGGCTTGCCCGGCACAATGCCGTGTTCGCCGGAGTCGAGCGCTTGCAAAGCCAGGTCGCGGTCGTGCAAACGCAAGCCGCCTTCGGCCGTATCTGGACCGTGGCACGAAAAGCACCGCCGCGCCAGTAAGGGCTGCACATCGCGCGCAAAATCAACTTCTGCTTCGGCCGCAACCGAGCGCGACACCGGAGCCGCAATCGCCAGCATGGCAAACCCAACGACAGCGCTGAGCGAACAACGAACGATAGAGATCATGCGATTAGGGAGTAGCGTGCCCAAAGGCACCGGGGCGGGCGAGGACCTCCGCAGCAGCACGGCGAGACTGCGGGACAGTTGTATTATCGCGAGAAACGGGGGACTGCTCAATGAGATTTGAACATTCCTTTTTGAGAATAGTTGCGACTGCCACACAAAGGGCCTATACTCGGCAGCAATCGACCACAACGCCGCAAACCTTTTCCACTATTGGCGTTAGACACAGCAAGCGGTCCCCAGCGGCAGGCCGCCATTTTCTGAACTGCCTTCTTTACTGAGAAGCTTTGTCGCATTATGCGTCGCCGTCGCGTGCTGTTGATGATCGAAACGTCGCTGGCTTATGGGCGAGAGCTGTTGCGCGGCATCAATCGCTATGTCATGCAACACGAGCCGTGGTCGCTGTTTCTCGACCAGCGCGAGCTGATGTCGGAGCCGCCGCCTTGGCTGGCGAATTGGGATGGCGACGGAATTATCACCAGGTGGACAACCCCCGCGTTGGCGCAGTTGTTCGTCTCGATGGGCTTACCGGTGGTCGACCTGACCGATGTTTATGGCAATTTGGGCTTACCCCATATTTGGACCAACCACGCCGCCATTGGCGATATGGCCGCGCGCCATTTGCTCGAGCGCGGGTTTCAGCATTTCGGCTTTTGTGGCTTTTCCAACCACGATTGGTCCAATCGCCGGCGAGAAGGCTTCCTGCACGTCTTGGCCGCCGCCAGCAAGCAGTGTCGCGTGTTCGACACCGAATGGAACTCGTTTCACACGCAAAGCTGGGACGAACAGCAAGAGGCGCTGGGTCGGTGGCTCGACAGCCTGCCCAAGCCGGTCGGCATCATGGCCTGTAACGACATGCGCGGGCAGCATGTGCTGGACGCTTGCCGCCGTCACGAACTGGCGGTGCCCGAGGAGGTGGCGGTGATCGGCGTCGACAATGACGAACTGCTGTGCAGCCTGTGCGATCCGCCGCTGACCAGCGTGATTCCCAATCCCGAGCGCATCGGCTACGAAGCGGCAGCGCTCATCGATCGCTTGATGCAAGGCCGTCCCAGCGACATCAGCGAGCGCTTGGTCGATCCGATCGGCATCGCCACGCGTCAATCGACCGACGTCTTGGCGATCGATCAGCCGAGCGTCGCCGCGGCGTTACGTTACATTCGCCAACACGCTTGCGACGGCATTTCGGTCACCGATGTACTGCAACATGTTCCGCTGACGCGCAGCATGCTTGAGCGACAGTTCCGCCGCTACGTCGGCCGTTCGCCCCAGGAAGAGATTCGGCAAGTGCAGCTCAAACGCGCCCGCCAATTGCTGGCAGAATCGGATTTGTCGCTTTCGCAGATCGCGCCGCTGGCTGGCTATCGCCATCCCGAATACATGAGCGTCGTCTTCAAACGACTGACCGGCGAAACGCCCGGACAGTATCGAAGGCGGACGAATCCGAATGCGAAAACGGAATAAGAAAAGGAAGTTCCAAGTGCCAAGGAAATCCGGAACAAATACAAATGATCGAAATAGGAATGATCAAAACAAAGACGTAGTCCCGTTCCTCCACCGTTTGGGAATTTGAATTTCGAGATTCGGAATTGTTTCGGATTTCGAGATTCGGATTTCGTATTTTGCCTTCCTTGGCACTTGGCCCTTGGAACTTGGCACTTTGCCCCTCGGCCCCCATAATATGCCCCCATGACTGGAACTGAATGGATCGTCGATGCAACGGGCTGCCGTGTCGAGGCGTTGGCCTCCGGTGCGCAATTGCAGGCGCTCTGCGCGGCGATCATTGCCGATCTGAACCTGCACGTGGTCGGCGCACCGCAGTGGCATCAGTTTCCGGCGCCAGGCGGATGGACCGGCATGTATCTGCTGACCGAATCGCACCTGACGCTGCACACGTTCCCAGAGCATCAACTGCTGACGCTGAACCTGTATTGCTGCCGCGCTCGCAAGGCGTGGGACTGGCAGACGCAATTGGCCCGCCGGCTCGGCGCGCAGGAAGTGCGTTTGCGCGCGGTCGAGCGTGGCGCCGTTCCGCTGGCGCTAACTGGAGGGACTCGATGAGGAAGATCGAGGCTCCTTGCCCTTCATGCGGCGCGCCCATCGAGTTCAAAGTCAGCTCGTCGCTGGTCACCGTCTGCGAGTTCTGTCACACCGTCGTCGCGCGCGGCGATCGCAAGCTCGAAGACCTCGGCAAAGTCGCGGCGCTCGTCGAAACGAATTCGCCGCTCGAACTTGGCCTGACCGGGCGTTATGGCGACAAGCCGTTCGAACTGGTCGGCCACGTGCAGTATCGTCATGCCGCCGGCGGCGTGTGGGATGAATGGTATGCTTCGTTTCCTGGCAATCGCTGGGGCTGGCTGGCCGAAGCCCAAGGCAAGTTCTTCCTCACGTTCCGCATGAAGAAGTCGCAGGAAGTCGTACTTCCGCCTGCGGAGATCGTCGAGATTGGCCAGCAGATTCAAATTCCGAAGGTCGGCACGCTGGTCGTCCATGAACGTGGCACCGCCACGTTGATCGCCGCTGAAGGCGAACTTCCCTATCGCCCTCAGCCAGGCACGCCGCATCCGTTTGCCGATCTCTCAGGCGAGCAAGGCCGTTTTGGAACGCTCGACTTAAGCGCCGATCCGCCGACGCTGTTTCTCGGCCATCAAGTCACCACGGCCGAACTTGGCATCTCGCTGCGCGCCGCTGCCGAGCGTGATCCAAAAGAAATCAGTGCCAAGGGCCTGACTTGCCCACATTGCGGCGGCAGCTTGGACCTGAAAGCGCCCGATCAAAGCGAGCGCGTCACCTGTCCCTATTGCAACTCGCTGCTCGACATCAACCAAGGCAACCTCGTTTACCTGCGCACGCTGACGAAGCAAAAGGTCGAGCCGCTCATTCCGCTGGGCGCCGTCGGCCAATTGCGAGGGCGAGAGTTCACCATGATCGGCTTTCTGCGCCGTTCGGTAAACTTCGACGGACGCGATTACTACTGGAC
>JAEZGD010000177.1 GCA_023417165.1 Planctomycetota bacterium | reverse complement strand
GCCTACCAACGTGCGCGGTTATAATACCGGCATGTTGCTAGGTATCTTTGCCGATTCCCATGATCACCTCGACCACTTGCGCAAAGCGGTCGAGGTCTTTAATGCCGCCGGCTGCGAGCACGTGCTGTTCGCAGGCGACTTGGTGTCGACCTTTTGCACGCCGCCGCTGCGCAAACTGAAGTGCAAGATCACTGGGTGCTATGGCGACAACGAAGGGAACAAGCCGGGGCTGCAGGCCGGCTTCAGCATCCTCGGCACGCTGGCCGAAGCGCCCGTCTATTGGACCAGTCCCGACGGCGTCCGCTTTGTGATCGTGCACATGGAGCGACAACTGCGCGGCGCGAGCGACGACTTCGATATTTGCATTTATGCCCACACGCACAAGCCGCGTCTGCATCGCGACGAGCGCGGACGATTGTTCCTGAACCCCGGCGAAACGAGCGGCTGGACCTTTGGTCAGCCCACCGTCATGCTGTTCGACACCGTCACGCGCCAGCCTCAAGTCGTCCCGCTCCTGGCCGAAAAGCCAGCCGTTTCCTAGACATCCGCCAGAGCGACCCAGCGACCCGAATATGCCAGTGTTTTCGCGCTGTGTCGGCTGGCGCAAGTCATTATCTGTGTGCCCTTTGCGTCGAAAATGTCACGCGCTTTAATCGCGACTTTATGCCTGGGTGTTTCCCCGCGTCAGGATGGGGCAGATCGCACTAAGTGAGGGATAGTTACTGGCTGCCTGCGCGATCCCACAAACGAATTGCCAACGAGCCAAAGGAATTGTAGGAAGTCGAGTTGGTGTCGGCAATGAAAGGTTTGTAATTGTTGTGTAATAGATTTGGAGTGTGGCGCTGAAATTGACTCCGCTCCGGCCATTGGTTTACAATTCCCATCAAGGGCCGCCGATCGATGGAGTGACAACCTGCGGTCCTCCCACCGCGATTACCGCAGCGCGATGCTGTGGCCCGCCCTTTGGAGATTCCCGCATGCTTCGTATCAACGCCGGGCAGACCGGTCCGTATTGCGATGGCTTGTCGCGCCGCAGCTTCCTGCAAGTCGGCGTCGCTGGCATGGCATCGGTGGGCATGGGCGAACTGCTGCGCATCAAAGAGGCTTCCGCAGCCACGGGTAATGGCAAGAAGGATACCTCGGTCATCCTGCTGTGGCTCGATGGCGGTCCCGGCCATCTCGACATGTACGACATGAAGCCGGAAGCCCCGGCCGAAGTCCGCGGCATCTGGAACCCGATCAAGACCAACGTCTCGGGCATCGAAATCACCGAGCTGTTCCCGCTCCAGGCCAAGATCGCCGACAAGTTCTCGATCGTTCGCTCGCTGCATCACGACAATGGCGACCACTTCACCGCTGGGCATTGGATTTTGACCGGGCGTGGCGCCGGCGTCAGCGGCGCGAGCACCGCCGGCAAGTTCCCCTTCTTTGGCTCGATTGCCACCAGCGTCACTGGCCCGCGCCAGGTTGGCATGCCTGCGAATATCGCGGTGCCGTATGCCATGAGCATCGGTCTGCGGCCTGGCTACTTCGGCGCGAACTATGTCGGCGTCGAGCACAATCCGTTCGAGACCGAAGGGGACCCGAACGCCGACAACTTCACCGTGCGCAACACCAATCTGACAGGCGGCCTGTCGGTCGAGCGGTTGGAAACGCGCCGCAACTTGCTGACGCATTTCGACAAGCTGCGCCGCGATGTCGATACGCGCGGCACGTTCGAAGCTATGGATCGTTTCGATCGCGACGCCTTCGAGATGCTCACCGGTCCCAAGGCCCGCGACGCGTTTGACCTATCGAAAGAAGATCCCAAGCTGCGCGAGCGTTATGGTCGCAACAACTGGGGCCAAAGCACGCTGCTGGCTCGCCGACTGGTCGAAGCGGGCTCGACGTTCGTGACGTGCCACTTCGGCGGTTGGGATCATCACTGGGATCTGCAGAAGGGCTACAACAACTACCTGCCGAAGATCGACCAACTGGTCTATGGCCTGTTTACTGATCTGGCCGAGCGCGGCTTGCTCGACAAAACGCTGGTGGTGTTGTGCGGCGAGTTCAGCCGTACGCCGCGCATGAACGATGGCGGCAACGGCGGCCCGCCTGGCAGCATGGGCGCGCCCGGCCGCGATCACTGGGGCAACGCGATGTTCTGTCTGCTCGGTGGCGGCGGCGTGCAAGGTGGCCGCATCATCGGCTCGACCGATCGCAAAGGCGAATCGCCCAAGGATCAGCCGCTTCGCCCCGGCGACATCCATCACACCATCTACAAGGTGCTCGGCGTCGATCCGCACCTCAACTTTCTGGATCACTCCGGCCGCCCTGTGCCGGCCATCGACCACGGCAGCGTGATTCAAGAGCTGTTTTAGCCGCTGCGCGGCAAGTGCCAAGATCCAAGTTCCAAGTGCCAAGTAAGACCAAAGGCTCGAAACGGGAAGTTCCTGTTTCGAGCCTTTTGTATTTGGTAGTTTGTCTTTTGTTTGGAGTTTGGGATTTGGTGCTTGGAATTTCCGCGCGCTTCGCGCGGCCCATCATCGCTTAACCTTCTATGCATATTTCCCTTACGCAGGTCGGCAAGCGATTCGGAACCCACACGGCCCTCGATGGTGTGTCGGCGACGATTCCGGCGGGCAGCATCGTGGCGGTGCTGGGCGCCAATGGCGCAGGCAAGGCGACGCTGCTGCGCCTCTTAGCGACCGTGCAAGTGCCGAGCAGCGGCGAGATCGCCATCGATGGCGAACTGCTTTCGCGCGAGCGCATCGACTTGCGGCGGCGCTTGATGTACTTGCCGGAGCCGCCGCCGCTGAAGCTGTCCGATACGCCGCTCGGTTACATGGCGTCGATGCTGGCGGTGTATGAGGTCGAGCCGCGGGCGGTTGGCGAGCGCGTCACGGCCATCTATGACGAGCTCGATCTGCTGCCGCTCGCCGAAACCGAAGTCGCCACACTCTCGCGCGGCCAGGCCTACAAAAGCGCGCTCGCCGCGCTACTGGCGGTCGATTCCGAACTGTGGCTGCTCGACGAGCCGTTCGCCGCCGGCATGGACCCGCAAGGCGCCGCGGTCCTGAAGCGTCATGCCCACAAGGCGTCCGCGCAAGGTAAGACGATCATCTACACCACGCAAATGATCGAAGTTGCCGAGCAGTTCGCGGACTTGCTGTTAATCCTTGATCACGGGCGTTTGCATGCGCTGACCAGCGTGCCGGAATTGCGCGCCATCGCGCCAGGCGATCACGTGCTCGAGCGATTGTTCGCCGACCTGCACGCGGCTGCGCGGCCATGAACGAGGGCTCTCTATATCTCGAACTGCGCACCGCCACCCGCGCCGCGCTCAAAGCTTCGCCGTCGCCAGAAGCACAAGCGGCGGTGCGCGAGCTGTCGCAGCCCTGGCCGCCATGGAAGCGCACGCTGCTGTATGCGCTGCTCGCGGTGGCGAGCGTGGTGGCCAGTGCGATCCTCGCCTGGCTGGCATCGTTCTTTGTGAGCCTCGGTCAGTCAACGCTCTTGGATGACCGTTGGTGGCGAGTCGATCACCCGGCCACACTTACCTTTGCACTGGCATCGGTGCTGAGCATGGGAGCGCTAGTGCTCTGCGCCATCGTGCGCTCCGAAAGCTTCGTGTCTGAGTTCTCGTTCCGGCGTGCGGCGCTCGCGCCAGTCAGCGATCGGCAATTGGTGCACAAAACGTGGCGCACCGGCGGTTGTATCACGCTGGCGTATCTCGTCATCACCGCGCACTGGTTGGTCATGGTCGCGGTAGCGGATGGGTGGAGCGGTTGGCAGATCGCCGCGGCGGTGCCGCTGTGGCTCGTCGATGGTTGGCACATGCTGGCGCTGTGTGTGCTGTGCGCCGCTTACTCGCCGCGCTGGGCGCCGAGTTGGCTCATGCTGTTGGTCGGCGGTTTGTCGATCGCCATGGGAGCGAGCGTACTGGCCGAGATCGCACAGGAGACGGCACGCTCACCACAACTGCAGCCGTCGATCGCCTGGGCGTATTACCTGCTGCCGAGCGGCTGGGTGAAAGGGGCCATCGATCTGAGCATTTCGCAGCGGGACGCGCGCGGATGGTGGCTGCTATTGCCGGTCGTGCTCACGTCGCTGGCGGTGATGCGCTGGGATCGGCGCGGCATTGAGATTCGCGAGTTTCTCGTCTCGCCGGACGGAACCTATCGCCCGATCTTCAGGCGCGGCTATCGCGAAGCATGGCCCGCTCGTCGTGTGCCACAGTTGGCAGCGCTCGACAAACAATTGCGACTGCGCAAACGCCTGGCGAGCGGCGAAGCGCTGGCATTGAATCCTGCTTTGCGC
>JAEZGD010000737.1 GCA_023417165.1 Planctomycetota bacterium | reverse complement strand
ATCCTAAGGTTCTCGGTTCAAGTCCGAGCGGGCCTATTTCTAGCTTCCGCGGGAAAAGCTGCGGAGTCAGCATCTTGCTTGCGCGCTGGCTTTATTCTGCCGAGAGCGATTTCACGATGTCGCCGGGCGAGAGGTCGGCGGCGGTCCAGTCGATCTTGGCGAGAGTGGCGCGGGCGTGGTCGTCGAGTGTCATGCGCCAGCGCTCGACGAAGAGGCCGGAGAGATCTTGCTTCGCGGCGCAGGAGGCGGCGACGAGCCAGTTGAGGCTTTGCACTTTCGCGCTCTCTGCGGTGCCGCTGCGAGGAGCTTTCGGGCATTGGGCGAGCGCATGAAAGAAGCGTTTTGTCCACGCGTCGCCGCCGTGATCGCGACGCAGCTTGAGCATCACCGACGCGTACATGACTGGTTGATCGGAAGGGGACAAGCCTTTGATCCGCCCTGCTTTCTCGCCGATGCCGGCCGAGTTTGTGAATAGCTGTGCAAAGCTCAAATCGGACTGGGCCGCGAGCGACTCCGCTTTTTCAATGGCTTCGCGCGTCCGCTGGTCGGGATCTTCGCAGCCGAGCGTGTCCATGCAGACATAACGCATGAAGACGGCAAAGCCGGTGGCGGAATCCGGGATCTGGTCGCCAAAGAGAAAATAGTTCCGCCCGATCTCGTAGAAGTAGAGGTGCGGGAACGCCTTGGGCTGCTTCTGAACGAGCGGGTAGTCGTGATCGTAGAACCCGCCGACTTCGACTCCGGTGGCGCCGAGGAAGCCGCAGCCCAGGCCGCAGGTGTAGCTGGCGTCGGGCACGGCGGCGATCGTCGGCTTGTTACTGTACGTCAGGTGCCGATGTGGCGTGCGGCCGACGAGGTCAGCATATACCTTCCAGCCGCCATCCAAACGCTCGAGGAAGATCGCCATTGTCTTGGGATCGAGGTCTGGCGACGTCGTCAGGAAAACCGTGTGCTCGCCTTCCCAGGGATGCAGCTCTGTCGATTGTTCCTTGGCCTTCCAGCGGTCGGGATAGAAAGGCTTGTATGCAAACGTCTTGCCAGGCTTGAGCTCGGCGGCCACCGCGGCCATCGCGAGAAACACCAACCCGCAGCAGACAACGAACAGACCTTGGGAAAGCGAACGTGGCACGCGACGGACCTTTCGAGGTAACGAGGGTAAACCGTGGAGGATACGATGGCGAGTGACTAAGAAGCTCGCGTCCTACGCCTTGGAGTCGTCAAGACATTGGTGGTCGTATGTGAGGTTGTGTTTGGTTGTTAGTGAAAACTAATTGACTTGTAAAGTGGACGCGCGTACGATTCTGCGCTCCTTGGCAATTCGTCCTGGCGTTGGCTTGCAAGTTCAAGCGAGTCGGCCGATCCGGCGAAAGTATCGCTTGCCTGCCACCCAATGGGAAGGGAATGGCTAGGCATAAAGTCGGCGATTAATTCTAAGGTGAATTCGTCGCAACCGATTATTGGACAAGGACATACCGTCGCGGCGTCACGCTGATTTGCCTGGCATATTCGCCAAAGAAAGCGGCCAAGCGTCCTTGGTAAAACGCCTGGCCGCGAGTGGCTTAAGGTGGTGGACGGCGCACTATTTCAGCGTCGAGAGATACTCCACCAGGTCACGCAGTTCTTGCTTGGTGAGGTGCTTGGTGAGGTCCTCAGGCATGGCCGATTTGGTCGGGGCACGCTCGTCGATTTCATCCTTGGCGATGGTGACGAGCTTGCCTTCCGCGGTCATCAGTCGCAGTTGCTGATCGTCTTCGCTTTTGACGATGCCGCTGTATTGCAGGCCGCCATCGGTGATGACCAGCACCGATTCGAAGTTCTTGGCGATGGTTTTGTTCGGCAAGACAATCGCTTCGAGCAGGTATTCGCGGGGCTTCTCGCCGCCGAGCTTGGTGAGTTCGGGGCCGACGTCGCCGCCAGTGCCTTGAGCTTTGTGACAACGAACGCACGACACCTGGCCCTTCTCGAAGAAGATCTTGCGGCCGCGGTCGGCACTGCCGCCGGCGAGCGTTTCGCGATACGCGGCCAAAGCGTCGTCCTTCGGCTTCGTCGCATCGTACTGAGCCAGCTTCTGCTTGAGCGGGCCTTCCGCATGCTTGGCGGCGGCCTCGACCAGTTCGAGTCGGGCTTCGGCGGGGAAGCTGCCTGCGAGCAATTGATCGAGGGCTTGGCCGATGATCTCGCCCGCCCCGGCGACGCGGGAATCACGCAGCAAAGTCAACGCGCTTTGGCGTTCGATCGACTCGCCGCGCACGACGGCATCGGCCAGCTTGGCGAGATTCGCTTCGGGCTGTTGCTGGAAGAGCACTTCGCGAGCTGCAGCGCGAACTGGCGCGCTGGCATCAGTCAAAGCGGCGCTGACGGCGGCTTCCAACTGGTTGTCCTTCAGTGCGGCAAGCGCGAGTAGCGCATCGGCACGTGAGGCGGCCGGCTGCTGCTTGTCTTGCAGCAGCGCGAGCAGCGTGGGACCGACTTCCTTGAGGCCGAACTGCGCCGCCACCTTGGCCGCTTCCTGCGAAACCTTGGGCGTGCCACGCAGAATGCCTGGGAGCGCGGTCTTGAGAGCGGCGAGAGCCGGCTCGCTCGAGCGCTCGGCCAACGGCCGATGCATGTTCAGCACGCGGTCGAGCGGCGAAGGCTTCGCCCAGGCGGCCAGCATTTGCAAAGCTTCCAGCCGCATGTTTTCCGGAGCTTCGGGCCGCGCGGCAAAGTTGGCTAGGGCCGCCGCATGCTGCGGTTCGCCCAGTCGATAGTTGGCGTTCAGCACGCGACGCAGCAGGGCGTCGTCGGTGGTGGAAATATTGATGAGCGCGGCCAACTGCGGCAGCGCGTCATAAATCGGCTGATCGTGAATGGCTCGGGCGGCTTCCAGCACGACGCGCGGATCGGCATCGCTGAGCAATGTGCTGACATCGGCCAAACCTCGCTTCCGCATGGCGACCACCACCGCCAGACGAGCGGAGGCCGAATCGTGCTGTGCCGCTTCCCGTAGCGTGGCAACGTCGTTCACGCCAGCCAAAGCCATGATGCCGCCGTGGCGCAGAATGGGATCTTCGTCGGCGTTGTCAGCCAGTAGCTTCAGCACCGCAGGCACGGCCGACTTCGCGCCAAGCTTGCCGAGGCTGATCGCAGCAAAGTAACGCACGCGAGCGTTCTCGTCGGTCAGCTTCTCGATGAGCTTGTCGGTCGCCGCAGCCACCTTTAATTCGCCGAGGACCTTCGCCGCTTGGGCACGCACTTCGGCATCGTCGGTCGCAAGCAGTTCGATGGCGACAGTCAGCGGCTCAGCAGTCTTGGTGCTGCGCGCGATTTGGCCAAGTCCCCACAACGCATGCAGCCGGGCGAGCGTTGACGAGCTGGACTTGGCCACTTCGCTCAGTCGCGCGACATCTTGCTTCGCGGCCAGTGCGAACTGGGCTTCCTGACGAACGCGACGGTCGGCGTGTGCGAGCAGCTTGGCGAGTTCATCAGCCGATTGGGCCAAGAGATCGCTGGCGAGCAGCTGCTTGACTTGCTTGACGGTGGCGTCGTTTTGCTGCGTGGGATCGACGAACTTGTAGATGCGTCCCTTGCCTTCGCCTTCCCAGCCATTGACCCAGTCGCTGATGTACAGAGCACCATCGGGGCCGAAATCGACATCGGTCGCCAGCACTTGCCACAACGTTTCTTCGGCGTCGGTGACTTCGAAGAAAGCACCTTTGGGCTTCACGCGAAAGGTACGAACGCCGCTGTTGCCGGGGCCACCGCGGAAGTCGACCAGAAAGAAGCGGTCTTTGAAGTGATCGGATAGTCCGGTGCCAGGGTAGTAAGCCAGCCCCGAAGGCCCACTGGCGATGTTCGGCTGCACGGGCGGCACGATGTAAGCTGGCGTGACGTCCTTGTTATAGGCGTGCCAGATCTTCTCGCGATTGAACGGGCCGCGATCGCCGAGGTACTGATACGACATGCGCCAACCGGTATCGCCCCCTTCAACCACATAGACCCAGCGGGCCTGATCGCCGCTGTCGCTGTTGTTGTCGCCGGTGAAGAGGTTACCGAAATCGTCGAAGGCGAGTTCCTGCGGATTTCGCAAGCCGGTGGCGAAGACTTCCAAGTTCGAGCCGTCGAGATCGCAGCGAAAGACCGCGCCGCTTTCCGGATCGGCCAGATGCTTGTCGCCTTGGCGAACGTTGTAACCGCGATCGCCAATGCTGAAATACAGCTTGCCATCGGGGCCGATGATCAGACCGTGCATGTCGTGGCCGCGGAAGGCATAACGAACGCCATAGCCGTCGCTGAGCGTCTTGCGTTCGTCGCTACGGCCGTCGCCGTCCTTGTCGGTCAACTGATAGAGCTTCGGAATGTTGGTGTAGTAGACCTTGCCACGATAGGCCAGCACGCCAGCACCGGTCCCATCGAGCACATCGTTGAAGTGCTCGGCAAAGATCTTGGCGTCGTCGATCTTGCCATCGCCGTCGGTATCGACCAGCAGGCGGATGCGGTCGTCGTGCTTCGTGTAGTCGATCAGCTTTGGGCCGAGATGCTTCTTCAGATAGGCCAGGCGGTCTTCCACCGTCTGGGCGGCCAAGTCGTCGTTCAGCCATTCGTTGTGGCCGCGGTTGTCTTCCACACCTTTGCTTTGGCGAAAGGTCTCGCAGACAT
>JAEZGD010000722.1 GCA_023417165.1 Planctomycetota bacterium | reverse complement strand
CGATTGGATACCGCATTTGATCGACGCCGATACCGGCGTCGGCGTGCAAGTCGTGGCTGGTGACTTCACCGGCGACAAACGACCCGATGTGGTCATTGCCAACAAGAAGGGCATCTTCGCGCTGATTCATGAAACGCGCGAAGTTTCGCAAGAGGAATACGACGCCTCCCTGCCCCGCCGCCGCGCGGAAATGGCCGAAGGTTTGTCGCCTGAAGCCGCCGCCAAAGCGATGACGGTGCCGCCAGGCTTTCAGGTGCGCCTGATGGCCGGCGAGCCCGATGTGAATCAGCCAATCGCCATGGCGTTTGACGATCGCGGTCGCTTGTGGGTCGCGGAAGCCTATTCGTATCCGGTGCGCGTGCCCGAAGATCAGGCGCGCGATCGCATCTTGATCTTTGAAGACACCGATGGCGACGCGAAGTTTGATAAACGCACGGTCTTTTACGAAGGCGTAAACCTCGTCAGTGGTCTGCAAGTTGGTTTTGGCGGCGTGTGGGTCGGCGCTGCGCCGCAGCTATTGTTCTTTCCTGACCGCGATGGCGACGACAAGCCCGATGGCAATCCGCAGGTGCTGCTCGATGGCTGGGGCTATCAAGATACGCACGAAACGCTGAATTCATTCATCTGGGGCCCCGACGGCTGGCTCTATGGCTGCCATGGCGTGTTTACGCATTCCAACGTCGGCAAGCCGGGCGCCTAGGACGAAGACCGTACCAAGCTCAACGCAGGCATTTGGCGTTATCATCCCACGCGCCACACGTTTGAAGTCTTCGCCGAAGGCACCAGCAATCCGTGGGGCGTCGATTTCAACGATCGCGGCCACGCCTTTGCCACTGCGTGCGTGATCCCGCACCTTTATCACATCATTCAAGGTGGTCGCTATCAGCGCCAGGCGGGGCAGCACTTCAATCCGCATACCTACGACGATATCAAGACCATCGCGAAGCATCGTCACTGGGTCGGCAATCAATGGAACCAGGCAGACCGGACCAAGTCCGACTCGATTGGCGGCGGCCACGCTCACGCCGGCGCGATGATCTATCAAGGGGGCGTCTGGCCAGAGCGCTACTACAACCAATTGTTCATGAACAACATCCACGGCGCGCGGCTGAATCAAGACAAGCTGTGGCGCGAAGGGAGCGGCTATATTGGCGACGCCGCCCCTGATTTTTGCTTTGCGAACGATGTTTGGTCGCAGATCATTTATCTGACGTACGGCCCCGACGGCAACGTCACCATGATCGACTGGTACGACCGCAATCAATGCCACCATGGCAACGTCGAAGGGCATGATCGCGGCAACGGACGCATCTTCAAGATCAGCTATGGCGAGCCCAAGAAGGTCGAAGTCGACCTTCAGAAGCTCAGCGACGAGGAACTGGTCGATCTGCAAAAGCACAAGAACGAGTGGTTTGTGCGCCACGCGCGGAGGATTCTGCAGGAGCGTGCCGCGGCCGGCAAGTTGGATTCCGTCAGCGATCGCTTGCTGGCGATGGCGACCGCTGAGCAAGATCCGCACACTGCGCTACGGGCGTTGTGGACGTTGCATGTAACGGGATTGCTGACGCCTGAAGTGGCGCTAAAGCTGCTCGATAGTAAAGATCCCGATGTGCGCGGCTGGACCGTTCAACTGTCGTGCGAGAATCGTGCTCCTAATGCCGCGATTGTTAAGAAGCTGACGGCGTTGGCGAGCAACGATCCCTCGCCGGTGGTGCGATTGTATCTGGCATCGACGCTGCCGCGCTTGCCGCAGGAGGCGCGGTGGGAACTGGCGGCCGGACTCCTTAAGCATGCGAGCGATGCTGATGATCACAGCTTGCCGCTGTTGTACTGGTATGGCATCGAGCCCTTGGTGATGACCGACGTGCCGCGCGCGATGCAGCTAATGCAGACGAGCAAGATCCCGCTCGTCTCACGCTATATCGTGCGTCGCGCAGCGGCCGAAGAAGCTGGCTACGAAGCGCTGCTCTCCGCGCTTTCCGCCCAATCGACGGAAAATCAGCAATGGATGCTGGCCGAGATCGTCGCGGCGCTCAAGATTCGTGCGAACATGCAAGCGCCAAAGGCTTGGAATACGACGTTTGAGAAGCTCATCGCCTCCGACAATGCCGCCATTCGCCAACAGGCCGAATACATCGCGGTGAAGTTCGGCGACGAACGCGTGCTGCCGCAACTGCGGACGACGCTGGCTGATCGTTCGCTCGATCTCGCCCGGCGGAAGCTGGCCCTGGATGCGCTCCTCGCCGGCAAAGACTCGGCGCTGCCGCCGATTTTGCAAGGTTTGCTCGATGACGATTCGCTTCGCCTGGCGGCGATTAACGCACTGGCGGCGTTCGATCATCCCGCGACCCCTGTCCGACTGATTGCCGCTTACGATCGTTTGCCCGCAGCCGATAAGCAAGCGGCGATCGGCACGCTGACCGCTCGACCGGCCTATGTGCTGGCGCTGTTAGACGCCATTGCCGAGAAGAAAATGCCGCGTAACGACTTGACGGCCTTTACGGTTCGGCAACTCGCCCGGTCCAACGACGAACGCGTCACCAAACGACTGAACGAAGTCTGGGGCAGCATTCGCGAAACTTCGGCTGACAAAGCCGCCGAGATGGACGCGTATCGCAAAAAGTTGAAGCCGGCCGCGTTGACGACGGCCAACTTACAGCAGGGACGCGTGGTCTATGCCAAGACATGCGCCACCTGTCACACGCTGTTCGGCAGCGGCAAGACGATTGGCCCCGATTTAACCGGTTCGAACCGCGCTAACCTCGATTACCTGCTCGAAAACGTCCTCGACCCCAGCGCCGTGGTGGGCAAGGA
>JAEZGD010000697.1 GCA_023417165.1 Planctomycetota bacterium | reverse complement strand
TGCACCGAGCGGCGCTCGCCGCCTGGCAGCGGCTGCGCGGCGCGGGCTTCGCCTGCTTTTAGCGAAGGTTGCTGCATGGCTTGCTTGATTAGGCCGATGGCGTTGTGCAACTGCTCGGGGTCGGCCTGCGAGACCGGCACCAGTTGCACCGCTTCGTTCTTCGGGGCCGGGCCGCTATCCAGCACGCTCACCAACTTGGCCCACTGGTCGGCAGTGGTGCGCGAGCCTTCGAAGGTGACTTCGTTACGGCGGCGATCGATGCGGGCGGTCGCTTCCTGGCCGAGCGTGTTTCGCATGCGGATCGAAGCGACTTCGCCAGAACGCTGTGTTTCCACCGAAGCCTTCGAATTCCAGACGCGCCGCAGCAAATCTTCGAGGCCTTGCCACGAAATGTTCTTGAGCGTGTGTTCGCGGGCGACCTTCTCTTCCGGCTTGGTGTTTTGCGCCGCGCCCAACTGCGGCTGCCGCCCTGTGGCCTCGCCGTTGCCGGCGGCCTCAAACTGCTCGGCCAATTTGCGATGCACATCGGGCGATGCAATCACCAACAGTTGTCCGGTTCGCTTGTCGATGGCAATGCTGGCGCCCGTCGAAGGCGGATAACGACGCTTGAGATCGTTCAGCAGCTTGTCGGCATCGCCAAGCGGCAGCTTGTAGCCACGTAGCGACGTTTCCGTGCGTGCATCGGCCGCCGCCCGCGCAGGCGTGCTGGCAGGGCGATCGAGAGCTTCGATCGCTTGCGAGGCCAGGCGTTGCGCATCGTCGCCACCGCGAATCAGAAGCGCGTTCGACTGCTTGTCGATCACGATCTCTGGCTTGCCTGCGGCGTGCGTCAAAGCTTGTCGCACTTGGGGCGCCAACTCGGCGGCACTGGTGTGACGCAGCGAGTACGTGCGAAAGCCCGGCGTGAGCGTCTCTTGCGCTTGTAGTCGCCAAACGGCAACACCCAGCGCTAATGCCGCCAGTGCCAATGGCACTACTGCCCGCAGTCGCCAAGCGGTCGTCCATGAACTTATGGGCGTCGTCATTCCGTAACCTGACAGAAGAGATGTTCAAATGCACGGCCAGCCCGTGCGCATGCCGCCCCGACAAACTCGATGTATTGCGAATAATCGGAAAAGTCTGCCTGACTGCTAAATAGAAATCGGCGTGGCGAGCAGAATGCCCCAAAAGAATGTCACGCCACCCGCTGTCACCGCCACGACAGCCCCGCTATCAAGCCTGCAGGCAAATGCGCGCACCCCCGCCTCGCTGGCGGGGGATTTTGCACAAGAGCGTTCACTGGCGCGGCCGCGTGATCAGATATCGCCAGGCGGCAAGGCTAGACCGTCGCGCAAGGTTTGGCCGATCGAGATCAGCGAGCGCTGACCATCAGCAGTTTCGATTTCGATCTCTTGCCCGGTGATTTCTAGAACGGTGCCCTGTAACGTACCGACATCAAACTTCTCGCCCGGCTGCAGCTTGAGCGTTTCGCCGGTGGTGCGCACGATCAGCCAGGCTTCCGGCTGGCCGTCGATATCAAGCACCGCGGTCAGATAGGTGTACTTGGCATTATCAAACTTTGGCGGTGGCGGACGCTCGACGGCGACTTCGGGTGGCGGCGGATCGACCACCGCGAACTTGATCGTCTGCGTTACCGATTTGGGCGGCACGCCGCCATCGGTCACGCGCACGGTCATTTCATAATCGCCCTTTTCGGTCGGCTTCCAGATAAATGTGCCCAGCTTGGGATCAAGCTCGCCGCCATTAGTGTTGGATTTATCGACCGTGTACGCGACGGGGCGTTTCTCGGGATCGCTTCCCTTGACCGAAAACGACACCATCTTGCCCAGCTCGTACTTGCTGCTAGCGGTGTTGGCGATCGTCGGCGGCTGATGCGGTGGTCCAAAGAAATTGCGCTCGGTCAGCGCCTTCACATAATTGTCGGCGGTGCCGTGCTGCAAACGCTGCGAAGGGACGTGTTTCAGTTCGTTCGAATCGGGTGCTGTCGCCAGCGCCAGCACTTCGACCAGCAAATCGACGTCGACATCGGACGATTCGGGCACCGGCTTGAGCCGCAGGCGACGAATGCGATGCAGGCGATCGACCGCATAAAAATCATGCATGATGCGCGTCACCTGCGCCAAGCTAGCGCGCCCCTTCACCGAGAAGGTGAACTGGTGATACACGCCCTTGCTGACTCGGCCAGCGGTCGCATTGACCGTGCTATCTGCCAACTGATGGCGTTGCACCAGGTCGAGCAACCACTTTTGATACAACGACTGCGATCGCTCGAGATTGCTAGGCAGCGATTGTTGCTCAAAGCGCACGAGCTTTTGCGCCGCTTGTTGCCCTTTGCGTACGGTGCGTTTGGCGTCGTTGAGTTTCTTCTGAACCGTTTCGAGCTGAGTTTGCCGCGTATTAAGGCTGCTTTGATACCACTCATAGCCGTACCACAGCGCAAACAATCCGCCAAGCGCACCAACGGCAATCGCTAAGGTTCGTTCGCGACTATTCATGAAGCACCTCCTGCCTTCTTCGTCGCAGCAGGCGACTTGCCCTGCGGCGCCGTCTTGGCGGGCGGCGCAGGCGGAGCGACGTCTGGGTGCGTGATGACGACCGATTCGCGGAACGTCCAGCGATAGTGCTTGTCGCGCCCATCGCTGGTGGTGCCGGTTCCTGAAACGGCATGTCGCTTGTCACTACCTCGCAACGAATTTTCCATGCGGTTGATGACGCCAGGTTCGCTTACCAGTCCTTCCAACCCCAGCGTGCCGCCTTGCGGTGCGCTGCCGGCATAGAGCTGCGTAATGATGGCTTCCTCAGCAGTGGGAAAGTAAGTGGCGTCGCTGATCCGATGCAATTCATCGAGCCAATTGATATCGCCGTGAGTGAATTTCTCGATCTCTTCCGCGTGCTTGATCTTCTCCTGCCATTGAGGCAGCGTCTTTTGCGTGGTCGCCAATTGCTTGGTCGTTTCGGCGATCTGCCGGTTGAGCGAAGCAAACGAGCTCCAAATGTAAAAGCCAATCGCACCGACCACCAAAGCCGCCGCGGCCGCCATTATCGCGCGTTGACGCCGACGATCTGGAGGAGGCGGCCGCTTGCGCGGGTTGAGGAAGTCGATGGCATGCGGCGTACCGGCCGCTTCGTCGACCAGCATGCCCAAAAGCGGCGCGAAGCGCCCGTGCCGATCAGGCAAACGGCGGCGCAGGTCATCGGTCAGAGCGATCGCTGCAAAGGGGTCGAAGCACTCGACCGGCAGCGCCAGGTCGCGCGCCAGGCGATCGACCAACTGCGTATGATCCGAAGGATTACCGCAGACGATGACATATTCGACGCGGCGACCGCCGAGTTGATTTTGCGCGGCAACCATCGTACGACGGATCTCGCCGATGAGCGCATTATTCTGGATGTTGGGTTCGCTATCGTGAGGCAAGCGACAGGTGCGCAAGAAGACGACGCGCTCGCCTTCGAGCACGGTGAGGTCGGCCTCGTCCGAGAGCAGATCGACCATCAAGCGGCAGCGCCGCTGCGCATCGGGCAGTTGATGCGAAAGGAGCGAAGCCGCCGCCATCGGCCGCAACACCATCCGCCGCGGCGAAAGCTGACCCACTTCGCAAGTCGCGCGGATCTGCTTGACGTGCTCTGGCGAGAGCGTCGCTGCTAAAACGCTGGTAGGCGTCTCGTCGCCGCTCACCAAGGGAATGAAGTCGAGCGGCCAGTCTTCGCCCAGCGAGCTAAATTGGCGCATCGCCTGAAAGCGCACAACGTCCGGCAGTTCTTCGACCGGCGCAGGTGGAACACTAAGCAGGCGCAGCTCAATCTCTTTGCGTCCCACCGCCACTAATGTTTCGACGCGACCGATATTGCGCGCGGTCAGTTCTGCCGCGACGCGCGCGCCCACATGCGGCGCATGAAAGGTTTGCCCCGGATCGCGCGGTTCAAGTTCGACAGTGAACGCGTCTTCGATGACGATTTCTCGTCCGCGCGTGCGCCCTACCGCGACGCGCGCTTCGTTACTGTCCCATTCTAGTGCCAGCAGTAAAGCCATGATTGGTAACTCAATCAGCCCGTGGGGCGAAAAACGTCATGGCACTTCGGCCACATCCAGTCCCAGCGTCTCAAGCGCAAAGCCGCGCCCCAGATGTGAGAGGTCTCTCCAGAATAATATGCGGGGGTTGGCGGTTGTAGCGTCCCAAACCACTTCTGCGCGGGCGGAAGCGCTGCCCCCCTGATAATAACCCACCACCTGGGCGCGATAGACGTCCCCACCAGCCGTTACAAACGGCATAAGCGTGCGCATTTCCTCGACGGTCACGATCCCCTCGGCCATCAGCCAGGTTTCGTGAAGGCGGTTCGGCATATCGCTGGTTGGTTCGAACTGGCGGCGGCTGAGCAGTTCGGTCAGCACTTCCTCGGTCATACCGGGGATGCCCGCCAGCACGGTTTTGGACGCTTGGTTGATATTAATGCGGCCCGGAATGATCGGAGCGGCGCTGATCGTGCAATTGTCGAGCAGCAGCGGCAGATAAAGATTCATCGCCGCGATTTCGCTACTAAATGGCGACTGGAGCACCACCTTTTCGCTGTCGCCTTTGAAGGTGACTTCGGTCTTTTTGCCGATCAGGTCAAGCACTTGCGCCAGCTTGGTGCCTCCCTGTTTGGTCAGATCGAGTTCGCCCGTGACGCCAGCTTCGCCTTCGTCGTCGCCTGTGTACGGACCGTTTTGCTTGTACGCAACGATGAAGGTGGCCATGTCCTCGGGCAAGACCGCCGTCAGTTCGCTGTACAGCTTCGCCATATCGGTCTGATTCAGATTGACGCGCCGCAGCCCTTGGCTGTTGACGTTGCGCTCCATGCTATACAGCGTTAAATAGGCCGACCAACCGCGGCTAAGATCCGATTCGACGGTGATCGTACCGGAATCGTCGCCCGTCAATGACGATGCCGAGAGCGACTGGTTGGTGGTCGTAACCGTCATCGGCCCGCCGGTCTGCTCGAAG
This sequence comes from Planctomycetota bacterium, assembly GCA_023417165.1. Lineage (GTDB taxonomy): Bacteria > Planctomycetota > Planctomycetia > Pirellulales > Pirellulaceae > JAEZGD01. Next base: position 215 of record JAEZGD010000697.1, on the reverse strand, counting down.
GGATCGACCATGCCGTTGCGGTTGATGTCTTGTCCGAAAAGCAGTTGCGGCGTGACACCGCGCACCAAGAGCAGTTCTTCGACGGTGTCGAGCGGGCCATTCTTCGGCGCGTAGGAAGGCGTCAAGCCGCTGTAATAGTCGACCTCGGCGCCGTATTCGCGAGGTTCGTCGTCGGCATCGATCCAATCGAGAATGGCGTCGGCGATTTCTTCGGT